>NZ_JBHWKX010000015.1:88752-130003 GCF_042730885.1 Streptomyces sp. NPDC059909 | reverse complement strand
CATCCAAGCCCAACTCCTCGACCTACTCGACGTCGACCCAACCCGCCCACGCTGGCTGGACACTCGTTTCCCCACCTGCGAAAGACGGGCCTAGTCGGGCGGACCCGGGACCTCGCACCGCCCGTCCTCACACGGTGCCGCGGTCGCCTCCCGGTACTTCGCGGCGGCGAGGACGGTCACCCGGGCGAAGGGCGCGCCGGCGGGCGTCGCCAGCCAGTTGGCCCTGGGCCGGTGCTCGGCCAGGGCCCAGAGGCAGACGATCCAGGCGGCGGTGGACCGGTACACCTGCCCCCGGTCCCCGACCACGGTGATCTCCCGCAGGGTGCTCTCGTGGTCGAGACCGGGGAAGCGCCGCCCGGCCTCGTCCGACGCGGCGGGGACCAGGTCCAGCGGGACGAGCTGCGGTTGCCGGATCAGCCAGTGCCGCAGATGGACGCAGAGCGAGCACTGCGCGTCGTAGAGCACGGTCAGATGCTTCACCGGCACCGCGTGCACTGCCTGCGCCGCGTGCACCGCCTGCACCGTGTCTACCGCCTGCACCGCGTGCACCGCCGGTTCCACGTGCACCCCCGGTCCCCCCTGTGCCCCGCCCATGGCTGCTCACGCTCCCGCGGCAGGCGCGGCCCAGGGGCCCTTGTCGGCGGTGCCGGTCCAGCCCTGCGGCGGGACGGGCGGCATCTGCTGACGCTCCATCACCCCGCGGCGGCGGATCTTGTTGAGGACGTAGACGTTGACGAGGTGCATGACGCCGAGGACGAGCAGCACGACGCCGAGCTTGACCGAGAGTGCCTCGAAGAGCCCCCGGGCGTCGGCGACGGCGCTGTCCTGGCTGAGGTGCAGCGCGACGAAGCCGAGGTTGACGAGGTAGAAGCCGACCACCAGCAGGTGGTTCACGGCGTCGGCGAGCTTCTCGTTCCCGTGCAGGACGTCGGCCAGGAAGATCCGGCCGTTCTGGCTGAGCGTGCGGGCCACCCAGATGGTGAGCGCCACGCTGACCAGCAGGTAGACGGCGTACGCGACAACAGTGAGGTCCATGCCCCACCCTCCCTTGAACGTGTTCAAAAGGTCTTGTCATGGACTGTAGACCTCTTCTTGAACGCGTTCAAGCCGGTTGGGGAAATGGAGGGGCGCCTGGGCGTACGCGCCCCTAAGGTCGCCCGTATGACGCTCTTTCACGATGTGGCGGGGAACGGCCCCGCGGTGGTGCTCCTGCACTCGTCCGTCTGCGACCGGCGGATGTGGGACGCTCAGTGGCAGGCCCTGATCGACGCCGGTCACCGGGTCGTGCGCTGTGACTTCCGGGGCTTCGGTGAGACCCCTGCCGAGGCGGTACGTCCCTATCGCGACGCCGACGACGTACTCGCCCTGCTGGACGCGCTCGGCATCAACGGTGCCGCCTTCGTCGGGGCGTCCTTCGGCGGTCGCGTCGCCGTCGAGATCGCGGCCCGCCGCCCCGAGCGCGTGACCTCGCTCGTGCTCCTCTGCGCCGGCCTGCCCGGATGCGAACCGGGCCCGGCGCTACGGAAGTTCGGCGCTCGGGAGGACGAACTGATCGAGGCGGGCGACCTCGCAGGCGCCGTCGAGCTGAACGTGACCACCTGGCTGGGCCCGGAGGCGGACGAGCCGGTGCGCGAGCGCGTACGGGCCATGCAACGGCACGCCTTCGAGGTCCAGCTGGCGGCGGACGCAGCCGCGGCGGAGACCGCTGCGGAGCCTCCTGCCCCGGCCCCGGCGGAGCCCGTCATCGACCCCACCGCTGTCGAGGCCCCTACCCTCGTCGTCACGGGCGGCCACGACCTGCCCGACTTCCGCACCATGGGCAGCCGCCTCGCCGCCCTCATCCCCGGCGCGCGCTCCACCGAACTCGCCTGGGCGGGCCACCTCCCGTCCCTGGAACGCCCCTCGGAGGTGACCGCCCTCCTCACGGGCTTCCTTGGCACAGCCCAGCTATGACAGGTCCTAGACGCTCAGCGACCGCGCGTAGTTGATCTGTCCCATCACCCAGTGGATCGTGTCCGGGCCGGTCGCCGGGATCATCGTCGCGTGGTGGCGGCCGCCGCTGGAGACGGTGACCTGGACGAAGCCCGTCGTCCTCTTCTCCTTCATCAGCAGGAAAAGCAGGCCCAGCAGGCACAGCACGGAGAAGACGACCGCCAGGACGATCGAGTGCGTCGGGATGTGCTCCTCGGTCCGCGACATGTCCGTGGCGTTCCACACCGCACCCTTGAGCGGCATCGTCCCGTTCGGCGTCACGATCGAGTCCTGCAGGACCGTGATGTCCCCGAGCACCAGCAGCGGAACCCCCGCACCCGTTCCCGGCGCGCCCGTCGGAGCGAGCGGCCCCTGCGGATAGCCGTAGCCGTAGCCGTAGCCGTTGGACTGGCCGTACGGCTGGGCCGGGCCCCACTGGTAGTCGCCGCCGTCCACATAGGGGTTCGGGTTCGGCTCGGTCATCAGGTCCCCGCTCTCGCATGACAAAGGCCCGTTTCTGTACGGCGAGCGTACAGAAACGGGCCCGTGGCAGAGCGTGTGACTCTTCGCTCAGAAGCGGCGGGTGATCAGCGCGCGCTTGACCTCCTGGATCGCCTTCGTGACCTCGATGCCACGCGGGCAGGCGTCCGTGCAGTTGAAGGTCGTGCGGCAACGCCACACGCCGTCCTTGTCGTTGAGGATCTCCAGGCGCTGCTCGCCGGCCTCGTCACGCGAGTCGAAGATGAAGCGGTGCGCGTTGACGATCGCCGCCGGGCCGAAGTACTGCCCGTCGTTCCAGAACACCGGGCAGGACGACGTGCACGCGGCGCACAGGATGCACTTGGTGGTGTCGTCGAACCGCTCGCGGTCCTCGGCGGACTGCAGACGCTCACGCGTCGGCTCGTTGCCGGTGGTCACCAGGAACGGCATGACGTCCCGGTACGCCTGGAAGAACGGCTCCATGTCCACGACCAGGTCCTTGAGGACCGTCAGGCCCTTTATGGCCTCGACCGTGATGGGCTTCTCCGGGTTGATGTCCTTGATCAGCGTCTTGCAGGCGAGCCTGTTCTTGCCGTTGATCCGCATCGCGTCGGAGCCGCAGATGCCGTGCGCGCAGGAGCGCCGGAAGGTCAGCGAGCCGTCGATGTCCCACTTGATCTTGTGGAGACCGTCGAGCACGCGCTCCTTCGGGTCGATTTCGATCTGGAAGTCCTGCCACTCGGCCTCGGCCGAGACCTCGGGGTTGAAGCGGCGGATCCGGAAGGTGACCGTGATGTACGGGGAGGTGGCAGCCTCCGCCTCCACCTTGTCCATGGTCGGGGTAGCCATCAGTACTTACGCTCCATCGGCTGGTAGCGGGTCTGGACGACGGGCTTGTAGTCGAGACGGACGGTCTCGGTGCCGTCGGCGCCGACCTCGCGGTACGCCATGGTGTGGCGCATGAAGTTGACGTCGTCGCGGTTCGGGAAGTCCTCGCGGTAGTGACCGCCGCGGGACTCCTTGCGGGCCAGCGCGGAGACGGCCATGACCTCGGCCAGGTCGAGCAGGTTGCCCAGCTCGATGGCCTCCAGCAGGTCCGTGTTGAACCGCTTGCCCTTGTCCTGGATGGACACGTTCAGGTAGCGCTCGCGCAGCTCGGCGATCTTCTCGACCGCCGTCTTGATCGTCTGCTCGGTGCGGAACACCATCACGTTGGCGTCCATCGTCTCCTGCAGCTCCTTGCGGAGCACTGCGACCCGCTCCGAGCCGGTGGAGTTGCGCAGCCGCTCGACCTGCTCCTGCACGAAGGAGGCCGGGTTCTCCGGGAGGTCGACGTAGTCGCTCTTCGCCGAGTACTCGGCGGCGGCGATACCGGCGCGCTTGCCGAAGACGTTGATGTCGAGCAGCGAGTTGGTGCCCAGGCGGTTGGCGCCGTGCACCGACACGCACGCGACCTCACCGGCGGCGTACAGACCCGGGACGACGGTGGTGTTGTCCGCCAGGACCTCACCCTCGACGTTCGTCGGGATGCCGCCCATCGCGTAGTGCGCGGTCGGCTGGATCGGGATCGGGTCCGTGTAGGGCTCGATGCCGAGGTACGTACGCGCGAACTCGGTGATGTCCGGGAGCTTGGCGTCCAGCTGCTCCGGCGGCAGGTGGGTCAGGTCCAGGAAGACGTGGTCGCCCTCGGGACCGCAGCCGCGGCCCTCGCGGATCTCCGTGTAGATGGAGCGCGAGACGACGTCACGCGAGGCGAGGTCCTTCATGACGGGCGCGTACTTCTCCATGAAGCGCTCGCCGTCCTTGTTGCGGAGGATGCCGCCCTCACCGCGGGCGCCCTCCGTCAGCAGGATGCCCATGCGCCAGATGCCCGTCGGGTGGAACTGGAAGAACTCCATGTCCTCCAGCGGCAGACCGCGTCGGTAGCAGGCGGCCTGGCCGTCACCGGTCAGGGTGTGCGCGTTGGAGGTCACCTTGAAGAACTTGCCGGTGCCGCCGGAGGCGTAGATGACGGCCTTCGCCTGGAAGACGTGGATCTCACCGGTGGCCAGCTCGTACGCGACGACACCGGCCGACTGCCTGACGCCGTCGACCTCGGTGATCAGCTGGTCCAGGACGTAGAACTCGTTGAAGAACTCCACGCCCTCCTTGACGCAGTTCTGGTACAGCGTCTGGAGGATCATGTGGCCGGTGCGGTCCGCGGCGTAGCAGGACCGGCGGACCGGGGCCTCGCCGTGGTTGCGGGAGTGGCCGCCGAAGCGGCGCTGGTCGATGGTGCCGTCCGGGGTCCGGTTGAACGGCAGGCCCATCTTCTCCAGGTCGAGGACGGCGTCGATGGCCTCCTTCGCCAGGATCTCGGCGGCGTCCTGGTCGACCAGGTAGTCACCGCCCTTGACCGTGTCGAAGGTGTGCCACTCCCAGTTGTCCTCCTCCACGTTCGCCAGCGCGGCGGCCATGCCGCCCTGCGCGGCGCCCGTGTGGGAGCGGGTGGGGTAGAGCTTCGTCAGCACGGCGGTGCGGCTGCGCTTCGTCGCCTCGATGGCGGCGCGCATGCCGGCGCCGCCGGCGCCGACGATGACGGTGTCGTACTTGTGGATCTTCATGACGTGGATTACCTCAGCCCCGTGCCTAGCGGATGTTCGGGTCGAAGGTGAAGATCACCAGCGTGCCCAGAAGGATGGTGAACACCGTGGCGGTGTACAGCAGGCCCTTGAGCCACAGACGCGTGTTCGGCCGCTCGGCGTAGTCGTTGATGACGGTGCGGAGGCCGTTGGCGCCGTGCAGCATCGCCAGCCACAGCATCAGCAGGTCCCAGGTCTGCCAGAACGGGGACGCCCAGCGGCCGGCCACGAAGGCGAAGCCGATCTTGGAGACGCCGCCGTCGAGCACGAGCTGGATCAGCAGGTGGCCGATGACGAGGACGACGAGGACGACACCGGACAGGCGCATGAAGAGCCACGCGGCCATCTCGAAGTTGCCGCGGGTCGCCTTCGGGGTCTTCCCGGTGCGCTTGCGCGGCGCCTCGATGAGGGGGGCGGGGTTGTCGACGTCGTACGGTCCGACACCCTCGACGGCACCGATCGCCGAAGCGGAAGAGGTCTCAGCAGACATGTCTGGCGTCAGCTCCCGAACAGTTCACGTGCGGCGTGGCCGAGGACCGGGTACAGGGCGCCCGCCATCAGCACGACCCAGATGGCCATGACGGTCCACAGCATCTGCTTCTGGTAGCGAGGGCCCTTGGACCAGAAGTCCACGGCGATGACACGAAGGCCGTTCAGCGCGTGGAAGAGGATGGCGGCCACGAGGCCGTACTCCAGCAGCGCGACGATCGGATTCTTGTACGTGGCGACGACCTCGTCGTACGTCTCGGGGGAGACGCGGACGAGAGCGGTGTCCAGCACGTGTACGAACAGGAAGAAGAAGATGAGGACGCCGGTGACTCGATGAGCCACCCAGGACCACATACCTTCCCGGCCGCGGTACAGCGTTCCAGCCGGCACGGAAAAACCCTCCGGGAGCGGGGATTGGAGCCGGCCGCCAGCGTTCTACCAAAAGTGACAGCTCTGTCGGTCTGGCCCGGCCGGGTACGGTCCACCGGCCCTGGCCATCGTAGCGACGAGATGTCGGATCCCTCGCGCCGGGTCCACAGGTGTGATCAAACCGGCAATCAAACAGGCACGGACGGGCTATCGGGACGCTTCCCTGGCGGGGTGCCGGGGCTCCGGACCAGGGCTCCGAGGGGCCGCGCAGTGCTCCGGATCGCGAATCTCGTGCGGATTCGCCACGAGATGTGACAGCCGGGCTCGGGCGAGTCGTCGCAGTTCGTCGGCGGCGACGACCCGCTCCTCGTCCGGATCGTTGCCGAGTCGTGAGCGGATCCCGGCCAGTACCTGGTCGGGCTGCTCGTCGGGCCGTACGCCGTCCAGGCAGATGACGAAGGCATGGCCGAAGCTGCTCTCGTACGCGGCGTGCGCGGCGCGCAGGGCGGTGTGGGCGGCCGCGGGCGCGCCCGGGTGCAGCCCTGAGGAGGACTCGTCGGCGAGGGCCTCGTCGAGGTCGGTGGCGCCGAGGTCGTAGCTCGCCTCGTCGGCGGCGGCGAGGAGCGCGTCCAGGTCGGGGTACGGGCGGTGGGCGACGATCCGGCGGCACCAGCGGCGGCTGCCGCAGCAGGCGAGCAGGACGGCCTCGGCAGCACCCGCGGGGGCCGTGTTGAAGTGCTCCAGGCCGGGCGGTGCGGTGCGGCCCGCGGCGGCGGGCACGGGGCTGCGGGACGGCAGTGGCGGTGTAGGCCGGGAGGGTGGGGCCGGAGCCGGGATCCGCAGGACGCCGGTGTGCGATTCGCTGGACAGCGTGGGCTCCTCGGCTCCTGGAGAGGGGCAGTCGCGTGGCGACCGGGAAGGCTGGGGTGGATGGACCGTAACGCTATCGAGGCGCGCCGGGAGCCGTCCGACGGATGCGTGAATTTCACCCTGACGGGAGCGTTTCGGCGCGCATTGTGGACGAACGCGACCTTCTTCGCATGGTTCATCTTGATTGGCCATACTTCGCCCGTAAGAGGAGGCTGATGGGATGATCTGGGACTCCAGGGGTACGTCGCGGGGAATGTCCAGGAGCAGGCGGTTCGCGGGCTCGGCGGTCGTGGCCGCCGCGGCACTGACCACGGTCGTGGCCTGCTCCTCCGGGAGCGGTACGCAGCCGGGCGCGCGCGGTGACGCGCCCACGGCCGTCACTCCCTCGCCGACGGCACCCGCCCCCACGAAGACGTATCCGCTCTCCACGGCCCCCCGCACGATCCCGTCCGTACGGGCGCACGAGGCGGCACGCGGGCCCGGCTGGCGGCCGGGCCCCGGCAGCGCCATCGTCGTCGCCAAGGGCAGCGAGGTGCTCGCCGACGAGGCCAGGCTGCTGTCCCAGGAACTGAAGACGGACGTGCGCAACAGCGGACCGGCACGCGCGGGCGACGTCGAGCTGGCGCTCGGCCCGGCGCAGGCGGGCGGGCCCGAGTCGTACACCATCACCACCCGCGGCAACCGCGTCCGGATCACCGGCCCTGACGAGGCCGGCGTCTTCTACGGCACCCGCACCCTGAAGCAGGCCCTCCGCTCCGGTGGCGTCATGCCCGAGGGCGTCGTACGCGACCGTCCTGAGCGGCCGCAGCGCGGGCTCAACCTCGACATCGCGCGCAAGCACTACACCGCGGACTGGATCGAGGACCGGCTGCGGGAGATGGCCGACCTCAAGCTCAACCAGCTCGGGCTGCACTTCTCCGACGACCAGGGCTTCCGGATCGCCTCCGACTCGCACCCCGAGGTCGTCTCGGCCCAGCACCTCACCAAGGAGCAGGTGCGCCGGATCATCGCCCTCGCGCAGAGCCTGCACATCACGGTCGTGCCCGAGATCGACTCGCCGGGGCATCTGGGCGCGGTCATGCGGGCCCATCCGGATCTCCAGCTCCGGAACACGCAGGGCGTGCCGCGGCAGGGCGCCATCGACATCTCGAAGCCGGAGTCGGCGCGGATCGTGGACGATCTGCTGCGCGAGTACGCGGCCCTCTTCCCCGGCGACTGGTTCCACATCGGCGCCGACGAGTACCAGGCGCTGACCGTGCGCGACCCGGCGGCCTCGTACCCGCAGCTGGCCCGCGCGGCGCAGCAGACGTACGGGCCGCAGGCCGGCGTCCAGGACCTGGCGACCGGCTGGCTCAACGACCGGGCGGCGGTCGTGCGAGCGGCGGACAAGCGGCCCAAGGCGTGGAACGACGGCTTCTTCCGCGACGGGGTCGTGTCCGGCGACAAGAACGTCGAGGTCGAGTACTGGACCGGCAAGGAGATCGGGGCGCGGCAGCCGCAGGAGTACCTGGCGGAGGGCCGCAAGGTCGTCAACCTCAACGACGAATACCTCTACTACGTGCTCGGCGAGCCCAACGAGTTCACGTACCCCACCGGCCGGCGGATCTACGAACAGTGGACGCCGCTCGTCATGCGCGGCACGACCGCCGTCCCCGCGCGCTACTCCGACCAGATCCTGGGCGCCCGCCTCGCGATCTGGTCCGACCTCGCCCAGGCGCAGACCCAGGACCAGGTGGCGGCGGGCATCCGGATGCCGCTGCGGGCGCTGGCCCAGAAGACCTGGGCACCGGGGCAGCCGGCAATGAACTGGGCGGAGTTCACGGCACTGGCGAACCAGCTGGGCTGAGCGCGGGCAGGCCGAGCGCGACGCTGGCAAACGGCGGCTGTACTGGCGCTTTGTCGCTGGACGGCGATCGGCGGCGCCGCATAGGGTCCGGCCCAACGGCCGGTGTCCGGCCCTTCCGCAGGCCCCGGGGGAGGGGGCGCGCTGCGGCTTCCCCGTTCGCCGTTTCTCGTTCGCCGTTTCCGGTTTCCCGTTCTTCTGCCCGTGGGGGGTACCTCTGTGATGAGTTCCGCGCGTCCGCCTGTCACCGGTCCGGTGCTGCGGGCACCCGTCGGTCTGTCGTACGCCGTCGTCGCCCTGCTCGGTCTTGTCGTGCTCGTCGACCTGGTGTGGATCTACGCCGCGGCGCTCATGCGTGGGCTGATGGGCGATGTGGCGGAGGGAGACCTGAGCGCCTACGGTGACGAGGGCCTGGACCGCGCCCAACTGCTGCTGAACCTCAACCCCGGGTTCTCCGCGGTCGCCTTTCTCGTGACCGCCATCGTGTTCATCCTCTGGTTCCACCGGGCCCGCATCAACGCCGGGGTCTTCGGGCCGGATCTGCAGCGCCGCGGCCCAGGCTGGGCGGTCGGTTCCTGGTTCATTCCCATCGCCAACCTCTGGATTCCGTACGGGGTCGCCGCCGACGTCTGGGACGCGAGCGACCGCGACCTCGGAACGCCGGGGCGGCGGACGTCGCGCGCGGTCCTCAATGCCTGGTGGGCGGCGTGGCTGGGCTCGTGGGCCGTCGACCGGATCGCCACCGGCGTGGACAACCACGCGGAGGATGCCGCGGAGATCCACGAAGCCATGGGACTCCTGATACTCAGCAACGCGGCCGACATCGCTGCGGCGGTGCTGGCAATCCTCTTCGTCCGCAAGCTCACCGCGATGCAGCACGCCAAGGCCCTCCAGGGACGCACCGTGGCCACGGTGTGACGCCTCGTCGAACGATCGAGTGACGCTTTTCGGCCATGTGGCGCAGAGAAGAGCGGTACCTTCGTCCGCACCGCGCCGTACTGCGTCGTACTGCGGTCCGCACCCGACTGGAGGCGTCGATGAGCCTGGCGGAACTGATCGCCGAAGCGGATGAGCGGAGCCTGGCCGCGAGCGGTCTGGCCTGTCTCGACCGCTGCCTGCCCCTGCTGATCGACGAGACCGATGTGCTGCGCCCGCTCTGGGCGGGCATCGCCGCGGGCGAGGACGGCTGGGCCGAGCGACTTGCGGCGGCCAGAGCCGTGCTGGACGACACCCCCGACACCGACGAGGCCGCCGCCCCCGTACGGAAGATGATCGGCGCCGCGCCGTCGGAGTGGGCCGTGGGGCCGCTCGCCGAGTGGGCGACGGCGTGCTCGGCCCTGGCGATCGAACTCCACCAGGAGCTCGATCCGTCGGGCGGGACGCAGGGCCCGCTCGTGGCGGGGGAGCAGCGCCGCCAGATCCAGATCCTCGAGGTCCTGTCGGCCACCCCGGGCGGAGCGGGCCTTCGCCGGGCCCTCGACCTCTCGACGGAAGGGCAGCGCGTGCTCCGCGCTGCCCTGTCCCGTCGGGCGAGGGCCGCCCAGGGCGCGTCCTAGGGACGTGGGACCCGGGCGCCCGTCACCGGAGTGACTCCGTCCGGTCCGCCCCGTGCCACGACCGCTCCTTCGGCGACGAGTTCGTCGTACCCGTCGCCGTCCGTGTCACGTGCCGTGAACGACTCACGGCTGTCCCGGCTGCTGCCGTGGAGAGTAGGCGCACCCGTGGTGGTGAGACCGCCGGCCGAGCCGTGGAAGGTGGCGAAACCGCGGGTGGTCATGACCGCGAGGTCGTCGTACCCGTCGCCGTTGAGATCACCGGCGGTGACGGCCCGTCCGCCCGCGCCGTGCAGGAAGCCGGGGGAGCGGGTGTCGAACCCGTACGCCGTGCCCCTCAGCAGGACGAGGGAGAGGGAGCCCTGCGCCGTGCGGTAGGTGAGGGCGGCGTCCGGGAAACCGTCGGAGTCGAAGTCGCCGGTGGCGACGTCGGCGTCCACGGTCTCCCAGTCGTCGGCATCGACATCGACGTCGGCATCGACATCGGTATCCGCGCCGGTGCCGGTGCCGGTCCCCGTGTCGGTGCCCGTGCCGTCCACGTCGGAGGCGTCCGGGAGGACCCCGGCGGCGATGGCCGCGGCGAGCGCCCGGATCTCGGGCAGATCGGCGTAGAGATTGTCGCCGGGACAGTCGGTCGCGGAGCCGTCCCGGTGCCCGGAGATCCGGTGGAGCGTGGCCGACTCGCCCGCCTTGTACTTCCCGTTGTCGACGCTCGGGGTGAGGGTGACGGTCCCCGCCGGGTCGTGTCCGTAGATCCCGAGTTTCCAAGCGGCGACCGCGGCGATGGCCTGCCGTACGGCCGGAACGGTCTCGGCCGTCATGTAGTCACCGAGCACCGAGATGCTGCTCGTGTCGGTGTTGAGGCCGTACGTGTGCGCGCCTTGGACGGGCTTGTCGATGCCGCCCGCGCGGCCCTCGAAGATCTTGCCGCACTTGTCGACGAGGAAGTGGTAGCCGATGTCGTTCCAGCCCTGGCTCCGCACGTGGTAGGTGAAGATGCCCCTGATGACCGCGGCCGACTCGGCGCAGGTGTAGTCGTTCGTCCCGGCGGTGTGGTGGACGAAAACCGCTTTGGTGGTCCTGTTGTACTTGGGTGGGTCGATGACGATCGACTCGTCCGCGCCCCAGCCCGCACGCGACGTGATGGCCGGCGCGCGGGCCGGTGCCTCGGCGCGCGGTGACGGGGGCACGGGAACCTCGTCGCTCCTCCCCGGGTCGACCAGTTCGACGCGCAGCCCCTCCGGCAGCGCCTCGCCCCGGGCGCGCAGCTGGAACCCGTCGGACGGTCCCGTCCACAGCGGCGAGGTCCCGCCACGGAGCGCGGTCCCGGCCCGCTCGGGCCCCGACTCGGGCCCACGGACATCGGCGTCGAGCGTCCGCCACTCGGACCAGGCACCGGTACGGCTGTCCCGGGTGCGGACCTCGGCGGTGCCGGCCAGCTGCGCGGACGCGTCGTTCCAGGTCAGGCCGATCATGCTGAACGGCGGTGTGGTCCGGGCGGGGACCGCCATGAGCGTCGGGTCGTCACCGGCCCGCACGGGGACGGTGTGGACGTCGCCGCTCGTCGCGACGGGTTCGGAGGCTGTGTGTGCGGAGCCGCCTGGGGGCTCGGAGGCTGCGGGCTCGGAGCCGGCCGGTTCGGCGAGACAGAACCCGGCGGAGAGGGCAGCGGCGACGACCAGCGCGGTGCGGGAGCGCCTCGTGGGGCGGTTTCTCATGAGGCGCGAGCATAGGGACCGAACACCCGCAAAAAGCCCGGGACGGGCCGCGGCCCTGCCGATGATCGCCCGAAATGAGCAGGTGATTGACGGGCCATCGGAATACGGGTCCGAACGGGCCGAGGCATGGACCACTCCCCGGACACGGCACGACCGCTCGGTGCCCCGGCTCCGCCGACGTCTCGGGGGCAAGTACCCACGCCGCGAGAACGGCAGGTTTTCGTACGTGAGAACGAACACACCGCCCTTCGCGTGATGTTCGTGCGCCCGTTTCCGCTGGATCAGTGTCGGTCGACAACGGCGGCGCAGCGGCGACGGTGCGAAGGGGTAGGTCGGGGCATGGACGGGGATTACGGGACGGGGCTGCCGGAGGCGGCCGGAATGCGCGCGTTCACTGCGGAGTTCGTCACACGGCTGACCCGGCGCAGCCGGCTGCCTCTGGACTACTCCGTCGCCAGCCTCAGGCTGGTGGACTTCGTCGTCGACGGGCTGCGCCGCGACCGGCCCGAGCGGGCGCGGGTCGCCGGGACCCTGCAGGGGCTCGGGGCGTACACCGGTGAGGTGCTGGTCCGCAGGGCGGGCGGGATCTGGATGGACTTCGACGCGGAGCAGCGCGAGTTGTTCCGGCAGCCCGTGGGGGTCCGGATGCCCGACGGGCGGGTCTGGAATCCACTCGGGAAGGTCGTGAACCGCTTCGAGGCCGGGGCGGAGGAGTCGGTCCAGCGGCTGTATCTCACCCTCCACGGCCGGTCCCGCCGCCCGGCCGGAAACGATGCGTGCGAGGCCGTCTGCCGATAGAGGGACAGGGGACAGCGGTCAGGGGACAGGGGACAGGGGACAGGGGACAGCGGACAGGAGGCGCTCGTGAGCCGGTGGGGCGGCGCGGTCGATGTGGTGGTCGTGCTCTCGGTCCTCGTCGCCCTGGCGGCGGGGCGCCGGGTGCCGGCGACGCCGGCGGGGGCTACGGCCCACGGGCGCAGGATCGGTCCCGGGGGTGCGCTCGGTGCGGTGGTGGCACTGGTCTGTCTGAACCAGGCGCTGTTCACCATCCACGTCGCGCGCGTGCACGGCGGCGACGCGTCCTTCATCGCCCGGTATCTCCCCGACGGCTGGTTCGCCCTGGCTGCCACCGACAGCGGGCCGCTGGGCTGGGGGGCCGCGCACTTCCCCGCACCGGAACTCCTCGCGCCGTCCGTGCTGCGCGTGCAGGCCTTTCTCGAACTTCCCTTCGTGCTCCTCGCCTTCATGGTCGTGCTGCGGTGGCTGGATACGGCCCTCTACCCGAGGGTGGCCCGGTCGTCGCTGCTCTGGGCCGCGTCGGGTTCGTACACCGCCGTTTTCTGTCTCGTCGAATGGGATCTGCGCAATCCGTACACGGTCGATGACATCGCCGTCCGGCTGGTGGCGGCTGTGATGACACCGCTGTTCATCAGGTGGCTCGCCGCGCGCCAGAACGAGGACCAGGACGAGGACAAGGACGAGGACAAGGACGAGGAGAAGGCGGGCGGAGGGCCGCTCGGCGCGGGCGGTCTGCTGCTGTTCTTCGTGTCGCTCGCCGCCCTGGGGGCGCTGGTGCTGCTGGTGTACGACACCCTCCTCCTCTACAACCTCGGCAAGGTGGACCGGAACGCGCCCTACGCGGCCGGCGCGCTGCTCGTCCTCTTCCTCGCGCGCCGGGCCGCCGGCAGGCTCCGCGGCCGACCGGTCCCGGGCGGCGCGGTGGCCGTGGTCGGCGAGGGCCTGCGCCGCTGGCTGGTCCTGTTCTTCGTGCCCGCGCTTCCCGTGCGGTACGGGGTGGCCTTCGGGACGCCCGCTCTGGCGGCCCTCGCCGGACTTCTGATCCTGCTCGTGGCGGCTGCGTACGCGCTCCGGAAGGGCGGTTCCGGGTCCCGTCCGCGGCTGGGCGCTCAGCTCGGCGCGGCAGCGGTCGTCGGGACGGCCGCGGCGTATGCGGCCGGTTCATGGGGGAGCGGCACCTACTACGAGGTCGCACTTCTGAGCGCCGTAACGGCGTTTCTGCTCACCGGTCTTGCCGTGTGTGCGGCCACCGACGCCCTGGTGCGATGAGGGAGGGCCGGTGACTCATTCGGGGAATCAAGGGAGTCGACAGCCTGTCACATGCCGCTGGTACGGTCCCGCCATGGCCGACGATCACGGATCAGCGAGAAGCCCCGTCACCGCCGACGACGTCCAGCACGCCGTGCGGCTCGCGCTCACGACCCTGCGGAGCCGCATCGGCGGCGACTGGGACGCCAAGGCCGGGACCCTGGAGTGGACCTGCTGGGAGACCGTCGAGCATCTCGCCGACGACCTCTTCGCGTACGCCGCCCAGATCGGCCCGGACACGCCCCCGCTGGACAAGGAGGTCCCCTTCCACTGGTTCGCGCGACGGGAGGGCGGCCCCGCGAACGTGACGTTCGCGGACCCGGCCGGCGGGCCCGCAGGGCTGCTGATGGTGCTGGAGGCGTGCGGGGCGATGCTCACCGCGATGGTCCGGACGGTGCCGGCCGACGTGCGCTCGCACCACGGCTTCGGGGTGTCGGACCCGGAGGGCTTCGCCGCCATGGGTGTGGTCGAGACCCTCGTCCACACCCACGACATCGCCGAGGGCCTCGGCGTCTCCTGGACCCCGCCGCCCGGCCTCTGCCACCGCGTCCTCGCCCGCCTGTTTCCCGGCGCGCCTGAGGACACCGACCGCTGGGCGACCCTCCTCTGGGCGACGGGCCGCGGCGAACTGCCGGGCCGGGGACGGCTGGATTCGTGGCGGTGGTACGGGGCGGTCCGCGACTGACGGCTCGCGTGCACACGTGCTCACGGCAGCGCGGAGTAGAGGGTCGCCCCCGGGCAGAGGGTGGCGTATCCGTCGCGGTGCCCGGAGATGGTGTACAGGTTCGCCTGCTGGCCCTTCTTCCAGACACCCGTGTCCGCGGCGGCGGTGAGCGTCACCTTCGCCTCCGGGCCGACGCCGTGCAGGCCGAGCTTCCAGGCGGCGATGTCGGCGACGGCCTGCTGGGCCGCTGCGGTCGGGGTGCCGCCGTTCTCGTAGTCGCCGAGGACGGAGACGCCCGACGAGTAGCTGTTGAAGCCGTAGGTGTGGGCGCCGAGCACGGGCCGGTCGACGCCGCCCGCGCGGCCCTCGAAGACGGTCCCGCACTTGTCGACGAAGAAGTTGTAGCCGATGTCGTTCCAGCCGTTCGTCTGCACGTGGTACGTGAGGATCGCCCGGATGATGGCCGGCGACTCGGCACAGTCGTAGTCGTTCGTACCGGCGGTGTGGTGGACGAAGACCGCGTCGACCTTGCTGAGGTACGAGGGCGGGTCCTTGACGAGCGACTCGTCGGCGCCCCAGTCCGCGCGGCTGACGACGGCGGGTGCGGTGGGCGCGGTGGGCGTGGCCGGAGAGCTGGTGCTCGGCTCGGGGGAGCCGCTCGGGTCGGCGGTGGGGTCGGGGGCGGTGGGCTCCGTGCTGGGTGTCGGCTCTGTGGGTGCCTCGCTGGTGGGGGGCTCGGACGAGGGCTGACCGGACGGCTCCTCGGTGGGTGCATCGGTGGGGCCGCCGGTGCTTCCGGATGCGGACCCGTCCGTCGGATCCGTACCCGGGGCCGGCTCGGTCGGGTCGGTGGACGGCGTCGGCTCCACGGGCGTACCGGCCGAACCGGTCGGCTCGTCGATGGGAGGCTGCGAGGCCTCGCCGCCACCCGAGCCGCCCGTGGTCTCGCCGGGGTCGGCGCTGGGAGCAGCCGTCGTGGGCTCGCCGGTCGGCACGGACGCCGAGGGCTCCGGCGCGGGGGCGGCAGAGGTCTGCGTGGCAGCGGGGGAGGAGGCGGTGGGCCTGCGCTTCCCCTTGCCTCCGTCGCTGCCCTTGCCCTTGGCGGTCTCACCGGGGTCGATCATGTCGAGCCGGAGCGCCTTGGGCACCGCGGTCTCCTCGCCGTCCGCGACCACCCGCGCCTCGATCGCGTCCGACGGCCCGACCCACATCGGCTCCGAAGCGCCGCGCACGCCCGAGGACTTGCCCTCCGTGGACTCCGGCGCCCGAACGTCGAAGTCGAGATCGCGCCACTCGGACCAGTCACCGTTGTCGGCCTGGCGGGTGCGTATCTGGGCGGTGCCCTCGAAGCCGTCGGTGCTGTCCTCCCAGGAGACGCCGACCAGCGAGAACATCTGCGTGTCGGTGCGCGGGAGCGTCCGCTTCTTCGGGTCCTTGCCGTCCAGGGCCAGCACATGCGCCGTGGCCGGGCCGTTCCCGTCGCCGGGACCGGAGTCCTCGGCGCCACCCGTGACGGCGACGGCCGTCACACCCGTGCCTCCCAGGAGGACGACTCCCGCCGCCAGCCAGACCGCACGCTTCTTCCCGTTCGCCCGCTTGGCGCGGGCTCCTCTAGGACTCATGCCCATCCCTCGTACGCAGCTGATCGGTATCCGCGGCCGGTCGCGGGCCGGCGGAAATTCATGCCGTGCGGACGGAAAGAGGGGGAGGCAGCACGGTTTCGGCGGCATGGGGCCACAATCATGCTTCGCTTGCGCGGAGTTCCCGCCGCGCATTCCCGTCGGACGGCCCAGCGGTTATACACGATGGCCTCGACTCAGCACACCCGAGCAGACAAACCGGACGTCCTGAGCTGTCGCGTGTCTCGAAACGTATCCCCAATGGCTGATTTCGCGCGCCTGACTTGGAGTAATTCCCAGAAATTTAAGGGTTATTGACGCCAGGTCAGTCGCCTTGCCGGATATGCCGCAACGCTTGACATGTACCTCTCGAAATGAAGTAGAAATCGCAGCCGTCGGCTGCCAACCGGTCGCCGATTCCGACCCGCGACCAGATATCGACCCCCTGCGGCGCTTCCGTCCACCGGAGCGCCCTTTTCCTGCGCGCGCACCCACTGAGTCGGTGGCCCGCGCGAGCAAGGCCCTGCACCCGTTCCGCGAAAGGGAACAGATGTATAGACCACGAGCCAGGCGGCTCCTGGTGACGAGTGCGGTGTTGGCCGTCATGGCCACCTCCGCGCCGGCACCCGCGTTCGCCGCCGCTCCACCGGGCGACGGCAAGGGAATCGTCGACGGCATCAAGAGCTGGTTCGCCGCCGACGACAGCGAAGAGGCCAAGCCGCCCCGGCTTCCCGACACGGCCGTCACCAGCAATGAGCACCTCGCCAAGGGCAAGGCGGCCGCAAAGCCCAAGAGGGTGCGGGAGCTGACGGAACGCCGGACACCCTACGCCCGGCACTGGCAGCTCTCCGACGGCCGCGTCCAGTCCGAAGTCTCCGCGGTGGCCAGGGACTACGCCACCGGCAAGGGGAAGGCCAGGGCCTGGAAGCCGATCGACACCACGGTCTCCGCCACCGACCGGACCGGCTTCAGCCACGCCAACACCACCAACCTGACGCGCACGTACTTCGGCAGCAGGTCCGCCGAGCTGGTCCGGTTCGAACTCGACCCGGGCCACTGGGTGGCCATCGGCATCAAGGGTGCGGGCAGCGGCAGGCTGACCCCGCACGTCGACAAGAACGTCGTCACGTACCGCGACGCCTTCGGCAAGGGCGTGGACCTGACGTACACCGTCGGCAACGGCAGCGTGAAGGAGGGCATCGTCCTGCGCGAGCGGCCCGCCGGGACGCCCTCGTACGACTTCACGCTCGCCACGAACGGGCTCAGCGCCAAGGCCCGCAAGAACGGCTCCATAGCGCTCTTCAGCGAGGGCGCGGGTGCCACCCGGCCCGAGCTGGTCATCCCCGCACCGTTCATGACGGACGCGAAGAAGGACAAGAGCTCTCCGTACGGGAACAGGAGCACGGACGCCGTCGGGCAGTCGCTCACCGGCCGGGACGGTTCCTACGCCGTGAGCCTGCGGCCCGACGCCGAGTGGCTCGCAGCGCCGGAGCGCCAGTACCCCGTGGTCGTCGACCCGACGATCTCGGTGTCGCCGACGCCGACCCAGTCCCAGGACGTCATGATCTCCTCGGACGACCCGGCGGCGAACCACGACGGCAGCTGGCGGCTCTCGGTGGGCAACACCACCACCGGCTCCTCCCGCGCCCTGCTGCGGTTCGGCCTCTCCGGCGTGCCCGCGGGCACCAAGCTGGACTCGGCCGAACTCAAGCTGTACTACGACCAGACGCACACCACCGACGCCAACGAGGTGCAGCTGGAGGCGCACCGCGCCACCCAGTCGTGGACCGAGTCGCAGGCGACGTGGAACAACGCCAACGGCATCACCGGTGAGCTGTCCGGCACCTCCGTCCTGGTCGACGACCGCGACGCCGGCACCACGGCGGCCCAGGGCGCCTGGCCGGCCTCCACGAACACGGCGTTCACGCAGTACGCGGTGAACCAGGACTACGTGTTCAACAAGGACGCGGTCGCCGGGGACACCTACACCTGGCAACCGAACCTTCCCGAGGACGGCAACTACCAGGTCGAGGCGCACTACGTCCCGGCCTCCGACCGGGCCACCAACGCCCCGTACACCGTCACCTACAACGGCGGGACCCAGACCTACGCGGTCAACCAGCAGGCCGGTACCGCCGGAGTGTGGAAGACACTGGGCACCCATCCGTTCAAGGCGGGCACCACGGGCAAGGTCGTCCTCGGCGACGGTCCCGCCTCCACCACCACCGCCGTGCTCGCCGACGCCGTCCGCTTCACCAAGGGCGGCGTCGTCACCAAGAAGCCGAACGAGTACAACACCTGGCACTCCTTCCCGGTGACCAAGACCGTCCAGCAGTGGATCGACGGCACGTACACCAACAACGGCTTCGTCATCAAGGCCGGCGACGAGAGCGCCAACGGCCCCAAGGGCGGTCCGCGGTACGAGGCGTCCGAGTACGCGTACAAGGGTGAGACGGCCAACTATCCGAAGCTGGTGCTCACCTGGGGCCGCCAGGGCGTCGGCCTCAACGCACCGCAGGTCGTCCACGCCACCGGCGCCGAGCTGAACTGGTCCGCATACCAGGACGCGGACCCCGTCGCCACCGGTGACGACATCGTCGAGTACCAGGTCCACCGAAGCGTCTTCCAGACGTTCACGCCGTCCTCGCAGACCCTGGTTGCGCCGGTGTCGAAGGACCTGACGGCGTTCACGGATTCCACGGCGACGCCGACCCCGGCGGACTCGGCGGACTCGTTCGGGAACGTCTTCTACTACATGGTCGCGGTCAAGACGAAGGACGGGCAGGTCGTCCCGGCCCCCACCCAGCTCGTGAAGCTGCCGAAGGCGGGCCGTACGACCCTGGTGCTCCAGTCCGGACAGACCGACACCACCCTGTCGTCCGCGCAGCCGACCACCGGCCACGACACCATCTCCGACACGGGTGTCAACCGGAACTGGCTGTCGGTGGGCAACAACTCGGCCACCTACGGCAAGACCCGCGCACTGCTGAAGTTCCCCGGCGTGAGCGCGGTACCGGCCGGGTCGCGGGTGCTGGAAGCGCAGCTCGACATGTGGGGGTTCATCACCACGACGGCGAGCGCGGGCGCGATCTACGAGGCTCACGGGCTGACCCGGGACTTCGACGAGACCGCCGCCAGCTGGAACAACGCCACCTCCACCACCCCGTGGACAACGTCCGGCGGCGACATGGACGCCACGGTCGCCGACACGGTGGGCACGGTCACCAACGACCCGGCGCGGCAGAGCTGGTACCTGACGTCGCTCGCCCAGAACTGGGTGGACACCCCGGCGAGCAACAAGGGTGTGGCGATCCGGCTCAAGGACGAGTCGACGGCCGGCCCGCAGGAGCGGACGATATTCCTCTCGTCGGAGGCGGAGGAGCCGCAGCTGCGTCCGCAGCTCGTCGTCACGTACATCGCCAAGACGACGGACTCGACGTACTACGCGCCGTACACCCCGGCGCGGATGATTCCCGGTGACACCTACACGACCGACGTCACCCTGACCAACACCACCACCTCGGTGTGGAAGGCCGCTGACCACGCGCTCTCCTACACCTGGTCGCTGCCGGACGGCACGGACGCGACGAACGGTGGCAACCAGCTGCAGACCGCACTGCCGGAGGACCTCAACCCCGGCGAATCGGTGACGGTGAAGGCGTCACTGAAGGCCCCGATCAACTCGGACTCCGGCAACAAGCGGCTCGACTACGTCCTCAAGTGGGACCTGCGCAACAACACCGCCGGCACCT
The DNA here is from genome assembly GCF_042730885.1 of Streptomyces sp. NPDC059909. Classification (NCBI taxonomy): domain Bacteria; kingdom Bacillati; phylum Actinomycetota; class Actinomycetes; order Kitasatosporales; family Streptomycetaceae; genus Streptomyces; species Streptomyces sp. NPDC059909. The sequence continues at coordinate 109,948 of NZ_JBHWKX010000015.1, read as the reverse complement.
GGCTGTCGGCCACCGAGTCCCTCCCGCCGCTCGCGCAGAACGTGCGGACCGAGGACCCGACGTCGAACCAGCTGGGTCTGGAGAAGTTCTACTCGTACGCGGGGAAGAACACCGGCGCGGGCTCGTCGCTGATGACGAACCTGTACGCGGGCAACACCGTCTGGCAGTACAACGCCTTCAACAACCCGGGTCGTGGTCTGTCGACGTTCGTGCGCTTCGCGTACAACTCGCAGGACACCTCGGACACCGTCCTGGGCCACGGCTGGTCGGCGCAGGCCGCCATGCCGCTGCGGCTCGGCGCGGCGCTGGACTTCCACCCCAACCCGAACCCGACCGAGGTCACCCTCCCGGACGGCGACGGTACCGAGCACGTCTTCCGCAAGGAGCAGGACGGCACCTGGAAGGCTCCGGCGGGCGTCCACTACCTGCTGCAGCAGGGCGCGGGCGTGGACTGCACCCCGGACAAGGACGGCGATCCGAAGGCCTGGTCGCTGACCCGCCCGGACCGTACCCAGTTCTTCTTCGACTGCGACGGCTACCTGACGTCGGTCGTCGACAAGAACGGCAACACGCAGTCGTACACGTACGAGGAGCGGAAGTCCAACAACAAGCCGACGAAGTTCCTCAAGTACATCACCGACCCGACCGGCCGGCAGACGCTGACGGTCGACTACTACACGAAGGGCCAGTCGTACGCGTACATCAATGACGCGGGCACGAAGGTCACCGGCTCCAACCTGACCAACCCGAAGATCATCGACCACGTCAGGTCGATGACGGACGTCTCGGGCCGCAAGCTCGAGTTCGTCTACAGCGACAAGGGCCTTCTGGGCGAGCTGACGGACGGTGTGGGCTCGGCCCAGCCGAAGGTCTTCACGTTCGTCTACGACGCGACCCAGGGCAACAAGAACGTCAAGCTGGTCAAGGTCACCGACCCGCGCGGCAACTCGACCTCGCTCGACTACTACTACCCGAGCGAGGGCGAGGACCCGAAGTTCCACTGGAACGCCCAGACCATCACGGACCGTCTGGGCGGCACCACGGGATACGTCTACGCGGACCCGGACGGCACCGCGGGTTCGGTCATCAACACCACGGTCACGGACGCGGAGAACCACGCCACGTTCTACTCGATGGACGGCTACGGCCGCGCCACCGAGATGAGGAACGCCAAGTCGGAAACGACGAAGACGGCGTGGGACGCCGACAACAACGTCACGAGGCTGGAAGAGGCCAACGGGGCCGTCACCACCTGGTCCTACGACCCCAAGACGGGTTACCCGCTGGAGCAGAAGGACGCCGAGGCCAACAAGAACAGCACCGCGGCTCAGACCTTCACCTACTCCACCGGCCTGAACGGCTACATCGCGGACCTCTTCCAGAAGAGGTCCCCGGAGGGCCGCACCTTCCAGTTCGGCTACGACACCCGCGGCAACCTGACCTCGGTCACCGACCCGAAGGGCGTCGCGTCGGCGACGGCGGGTGACTACACCAGCCGCACGGAGTACGACGCGTACGGCCAGGCCACCCGTGAGATCGACGCCAACGGCCACGACACCGAGTACGACGGCTACACCCCGGTCGGCTACCCGGAGACCATTCTCGACGCCCTCGACCACCCGTCGCACTTCGTGTACGACGTCCGGGGCAACGTCACCAAGGTCGTCAACGCCAAGGGCGCCGAGGTCACCCAGACCTACGACGTCTTCGGCCGGCCGCTGGAGAAGCGCGAGCCCAAGGATCAGGCGGCGGGAGACTTCATTGTCACTCCTGCGCTGGAGTACGACGCCAATGACAACATCACCAAGGCCTATGCCCCCAACGGGACAGAGACCACGGGGGTGTTCGACAAGGCCGACCAGCGTGTTCACATGGTCGACCCGGCGGACGAGCCGACCGGGCCGGTCCGCGAGACCACGTCCACGTACGACAAGGTGGGCAACCTCGTCCAGGTCACCGGTCCGCAGGGCAACCTGACGGCAACCGAGGGCGACTTCACCGCCACGACCCGGTACGACGCCATCTACCAGGCCATCGAGATGGTGGATGCCGAGGGCAACAAGGCCACGGTCGAGCACGACAACGTCGGCAATGTCCTCAAGATCGTCGACGCCCGGAAGAACGCCACGTCGAACCCCGACGACTACACCACGCGTTACGAGTACGACCTGAACCACCGAGTCGTGAAGACCACGGACGCGATCGGGGAGTTCACGTCCGTCCGTTACGACAAGGACGGTCTGCGGATCGCGCAGACGGACGCGGAGGGCAACGAGTCGCTCGCCACGTACGACGAGCGCGGTGCCCTGGCCGAGTCCAAGCTCCCGGTGAGCAAGGACGGCTCGGGCAACATCACCTACCGAACGACCAAGTACGAGTACGACCAGGTCGGCAACAAGACCAAGACGATCACTCCGCGCGGTGTCGCCACCACGGACGACGCCACGGACTTCACGTCGGAGACCGTCTACGACGAGCTGAACCGGGTCAAGGAGGAGCGTTCGCCGTTCGACAAGGACGACGCCCGCTACTCCACACCTGACTCGTCCTTCTACTTCTACGACTCGGTCGGCAACCTGAGTTCCGTCTCCGCGCCGCCGTCGGACGGTCAGTCGGTCCGGAACGTCACCGAGTACACCTACTACGACAACGGCTGGACCAGGACTGCGAAGGACCCGTGGGACATCACGACGTCCTACGAGTACAACCCCCTGGGTCAGCAGACCAAGAACACCCTGACCTCGGCGGGTGGCTCCCAGCAGCGCACCATGACCTGGGACTACTACCCGTCCGGCAACCAGAAGGCACGCTCGGACGACGGTGTCCCCGTCGGCAAGCAGGTCGTCCTCGTCGACAGCTCGGACTTCAACAACACCGCGACCCAGGGCAACTGGTCGCGCACGTCGGCCGAGCAGCAGTACGGCTACGACACCTACTCGCATGCGGCCGGTACCGGCACCTCGTCGTTCTCCTGGCAGCTCAACATCCCGCAGGACGGCACCTACGAGGTGCTCGTCCGGCATCCGCGGATGACCGGTGCGGCCACGGACGCGAAGTTCAAGGTCGACTACAACGGTGGCACGACCACCAGGACGGTCGACCAGACGCAGCGTACGGGTGAGTGGATTTCCCTGGGCTCGTACGCGTTCGTGGAGGACGGTCCGCAGAAGGTCACGCTCACCGACCAGGCGAACGGCACCGTCCTGGCGGACTCGGTGAAGCTGGTCCGCTCGAACTCCGGTGAGTCGGACGACGAGAAGAAGGACTTCACCTACAAGTACAACGCGAACGGCAACATGAGCGAGATCCGGGACCTCTCGCCGGGCGCGAAGATCGACACGTACAAGATCGCGTACAACGGTCTCAACCACATCACGAAGGTCGAGGAGCTCGCGGGCGGCACGGTGAAGAACACCACCGCGCTGACCTACGACGTGAACGGCAATCCGATCACGTCGACCCACGATCTGACCTGGACGCAGATCGAGTACGACGAGCGCGACATGGTCAAGAAGGTGACCAACGCCGACTCGCCCACCGCGGGCAATCAGCAGATCACCACGATGACCTACACCGGCCGCGGGCAGCTGCTTAGGCAGACCAAGCCCAACGGCAACACGCTCGACATGCAGTATCAGCTCGACGGCTCGGTCAAGCAGTCCGTCGAGAAGACGTCGGGCGGCACGGTGGTCGCGCAGCACGACCTGGAGTACTCCCTCAACGGGCACCGCTCCAAGGACGTGCTCAAGCTGATGAACGCCGATGACAACTCGGCCTACATCAACAACACGTACACCTTCACCTACGACCCGCAGGACCGGATCACCGGCGTCGACAAGGCCGGTGACGACCCGTCCACCGAGTCGTACACGTACGACCGGAACAGCAACATCGTCTCGCAGACGGTCGACGACACCACCACGACCCAGCGCTACGACCGCAACCGGTTGCTGTCCGCCAGCGCCAACGGCGTGACGTCCACCTACAACTACGACCCGCTCGGACGGCTGGACACCATCAGCACGAGCGGCCAGACCACCGAGAAGTACTACTACGACGGCTTCGACCGCACCGTGAAGACCCGCTCGGGTTTCGGTGCAGCCGCGGTGACCACGTCGTACGTCTTCGACCCGTTCGACCGGACGGTCTCCCAGACCACCTCCGGCGCCGAGTCCAAGACCACGGCGTACACCTACCTCGGCCTGGACGGCACGCTCCTGCGTGAGACGGTCGACGGCAAGGCCGACAAGGACTACCAGTACCTCGCCGGCGGCCAGCGAGCCACCCAGATCAAGCACAAGGACGGGGGGACCAAGGAGTACTCCCAGTACATCACCAGCCCACGTGGTGACGTCGAGGCGATCAGCAAGGAGGACGGCAAGACCCGGGCCACCTACGGCTACACGGCCTACGGTTCCGACGACGAGTCCCAGATGACCGGAGCGGACAATCCGGACGGGGGTGGAGCGGCTGAGGGCGACTACAACTCCTTCCGCTACAACTCCTCGCGCTGGGACGGCGCTTCGGGCACGTACGACATGGGCTTCCGCAACTACGACCCGGGCCTGAACCGCTTCCTCACCCGCGACTCGTACAGCGGCGCCCTGGCCGACATGTCCCTGGCCACCGACCCGTTCACCGGCAATCGCTACTCCTTCGCCGGCGGCAATCCGATCAGCTTCGTCGAGCTCGACGGACACCTCTTCGGGCTCTCGTTGTCCGACATCGGACATGCGGCCCTCGACGTGGTGGGTCTGGTCCCGGTCGTGGGTGAGGTCGCGGATGTCGCCAACGGCATCTGGTACGCGGCCGAGGGGAACTATGTCGACGCCGCGCTCTCGATGAGCTCGGCGATCCCCTTCGTCGGCTACGCCGCTTCCGCGGTCAAGGCCGGTAAGTACGCCAAGAAGGGCGTCGACGCTCTTGACTCGGCCAACGACATTCGCAAGGCCGAGGACAAGGCCGACGACGTGGCGGACGCGGCGACCCCGCCGAAGCCCAAGGAGAAGTCGGAGCCGACGAGCTGCCCGAACAGCTTCGTGCCTGGCACCAAGGTCGTCCTCGCGGACGGCAGCACGAAGAACATCGAGTCGCTCGAGGTCGGTGACCAGGTCGTGGCCACCGACCCGGAGACCGGGGACACCCGTTCCCGCATGGTCACCGACACGCGCAACCACGAGGCGGGCAAGGACCTTGTCACCCTGACCGTCGACCCCGACGGCAAGGACGGCGAGGCCAAGCCCGGCACGATCACCTCGACCGCCGGCCACCTGTACTGGCTCCCGGACTACGGCAAGTGGGTCGCGGCCGCTGAGCTGCGGTCCGGCATGTGGCTGCAGACCTCGGCCGGCACGTGGGTCCAGATCACCGCGGTCGACACCGCCCACCGCACGGCACGCGTCTACAACCTCTCGGTCGAAGGCGTCCACACCTACTACGCGGTGGCCGGCGAGACCGCGGTCCTGGTCCACAACTGCGGCTATAAGAACGAAGCCGTTGCCGCGCGGGCGCGGGCCGAGGAACTGGCCGGTCAGCTGCACTTCATCAAGGAGAGCATGGTCACCGTCGCGGTGATCGGTGTCCGCAAGAAGGGCTCGACCGACATCGTGGAGAAGGTGGCGATGAGCTCCGGTCAGAAGGGTGACCTCCTGAAGCTCAAGTCGGGGGAGGAGTTCGTGCCGGGCTCGTTGGTCCCCGGAAGGCTGACGAAGCAGGGCAACCCTGCTTTCGAGCACGCTGAAGAAGCGATCTTCAGCTGGCTGAAGAAGAATCCGGACTACGAGATCCTCTACGGGGGCACGTCCAAGAATGTCTGCAAGGACATTTGCGCCCCGCTTGTCGAGCAGACGATGCATCTCGGCGGTGAGGTCGTCCAGGGAGCAGCGGCCGACAAGACCGACTTCCGGACGTTCTGGCGTCTGAGGCGCTAGGCGCCACGGGAGTCGGCGAGTAGCCGGCAACCACGTGCAGAAGAACGCCCGGCCGGGTATTCCGGCCGGGCGTTCCGCGTCGGTATCGGTGGTTCAATCCTTCCCGGCAAAGCTCCACAGGTGGATCGACGTGTGGTCCTTGGAGAGGGTGTACCACGTGCCCTGGCCCGCGGAACATGGGCCTCCTGAGATGGGGAAGGGGTAAGTGACAGGGCCACCCGCGGACATGGTGCGCGGATCCACGAGCCAGTGACGCGGGACTTCGGCGTAGTCCTCGGTGCCGGCTACAGCGCCGTCCTCGTAGGGGAATGCGGCCTCGTAGTGCCATCTGGCCATTTCGTCGTCTGGCAGAGGAGATACGGCGTCTGCTGCATTAAGCCGCCGCACTTCCGCACCGTCGGAAGTCCGGTGCAGATAGAGGGCCCATTGCCCGGGATCGGTTGTGAGGAAGTGCCGCCCGGAGGGGCTGACGGCCAGGAAGATCTCCCCCACGAGCTTTTCGAAGGTGAGTGTGGCGCCGTCCCAGTGTCCCCAGAGGAGTGGGGAGTCGTCGTCCCCCTGACCGATGGTCAGCCCCATGTACTCACCGTTCGGATGGGGAAAGTGCCATGAACGGGAGCCCACGGTCGTGGTCTCCGCTCGATCCAGGACCGAGCCGGAGGCGGCGTCCAGGACAAGCCATTCCTCCTTCGTGGGGTCCCCTTCGTGATCGCGGACGTGAGCCCACACCAATGTGCCGTCCGGGGAGAACGCGGCGGAACCGCTGTCGGCGCGATGGTGGCGAGGGTCCTCGGCGTACTCGGAGAACGAGGCATGGGCGACGGTGCACACGGTGGTGGACCAGCAGCCGTGCCGGACCTCCCACAGCACGGCGCCGGTCGGATCCACGGCTCGCAGCGCGTGCACCCCGGCGAACACGGCGACATCACCGGTGGGGGAGACGGTGACCGATCCGTACCGGCGAGGCCAGGGCGCGGGAAAGCGGACCTCCGTCCCGTCCCCTTCCAGGTCGCGGACGGCCAGCTCGGTGTCGCCGCGCTGCACCAGCAGCCTGCGCCCGGGCCAGTGCAGCACCTGCGGGGCGTCCGCCGACGCCGGGTCCAGCGGAGCAGCGACGGTGGCGACGAGACGAGCGGCGACGGTCACGGTGTCCTCCGACAACGGATGGCGCGGGATGCGAGTACCTGAGGCCTCCACCTTACGGGGGGGAGGCCGACGGGGCTCGGGGCCCGGTGCGGCCTCTGCCGGCATCGCCGGCGGCCGGATCTGTGGGACCTGCCGCGCGGGGAACGACGGGCCGTTTGCAGGGACGTCCGGTCCTTGGAGACCTGTACCAGGCACCCTGTCCCACGGTCGGGGAGAGCCCGGGACGGTGAAGGGGTACGCGATCGGTCCGCGCAGGGCCATCGTGCGGGGGTGGACGTGCCAGTGACGTCGGACCTCCGCGTGGTACGCGGTGCCGACCACGGCGGTGTCGTCGTCCTCACTCCGGGGCGGGGAGCTCCCCCGCGCATGTCGCGCGGCCGAACTCGCCCGAGGCCGTGGAGCTCTGGACGTGCCGGCCGCGGATGGCCAGGGCGCAGCGGGCCTGACCGCCCTTCTCGTCGAGGACGATGCTGATGACGGGGTCCTTGCCGAGCGGAACGTCGACGGTCTTCTTCCAGGGCAGGCGCACGCCCGAGGCGGTGTTGGCGGCGTCGGTCCCGGACGTGCCGAGGGCCCGGTAGGAGATGTCGACCGTGCCGGACCCCGTGACCTCGTACGTCACCTCGGCGCTGGGGGCGGCCTTCGCATCCGGCTTGCTCCCGGGCGTGTTGATCACGCCGTACACCACGAGTCCGGCGCAGGCGGCCAGCGTCGCACCGGCGATGACGAGCCCGTTGCGGTCGGGACCACGACGCTTTGCGTCGGTGCCCGACTCGCCCGCGGATTCGCGGGAGTCGCTCGCGACCGGGGCCTGCGGTTCCTCGGAATGCGAGGCGGCCGCTTCTTCGGAATGCGACGTGGACGGTTCCGCGGAATGTGCCGTGGCCGCTGTGGACTTCTGGGCCTCTGCGCCCATGGATTCTTCCCCCTCGGGAAAACGGACCCTCTTGGTCATGGATCGCGGCGGTTATACAGGACCCCGAGAGCGTGTCGCCAGTGACAGGAAATAACGAACATTCCGGGTGATCGGCGGCGATGCCCCGCTTCCGGTCATGGCGGCAGTCGGCCAGGACTCGGGTCCGTCCTGGTGCCGGCTCCGCGGCCGCACGGTCCGGTTCAGCCCCCCGGAGCGCCCCGTGGCCTGTGGTGAGCCAGGCGCCCGGGAGCTTTCCGGCCATCGAGTCCCTGGGGAATCGGCCGGTCCGGTACGTGGCCCTCCCAGACTATTGACTCTCATTCTCACAGCCGCTTTTCTCGTCGCACTGCTTGCGCGGTCATGACAATCCACCCGATGGTCGTGACCCGGTACGCCTCGGCTCCTCCAACCCCCCACCCGCTCACCGCAGTTCCGAGCGATGACACCGAAGGCATGCATGATGACCACGAATCGACGCTCGCACCGCACAGGCAAACGTCCCCTCGCCGTCCTGGTGTTGATCCTCACCGCGGTTGCCCTGGTCCTCGGCACGAGTCCCAGTTCCTCGGCCGTGTCCGAGGCCGGCGCCGACTGGTGGACCCCGGCCGCGCGGCCGTCGCCCGACTCGCAGATCGGCGTCACGGGCGAGCCCTTCCAGGGGACCGACTCCCAGGGACGGGTACGGGGCTTCGTCGACGCACACAACCACCTGATGTCCAACGAGGCCTTCGGCGGCCGGCTCATCTGCGGCCAGACGTTCTCCGAGCAGGGCATCGCCGACGCGCTCAAGGACTGCCCCGAGCACTACCCCGACGGTTCGCTCGCGGTCTTCGACTTCATCACCAAGGGCGGGGACGGCAGGCACGACCCCGACGGATGGCCGACGTTCAAGGACTGGCCGGCCCATGACTCGCTCACCCACCAGCAGAACTACTACGCCTGGGTCGAGCGGGCCTGGCGCGGCGGTCAGCGGGTGCTCGTCAACGACCTCGTCACCAACGGCGTGATCTGCTCGGTCTACTTCTTCAAGGACCGCAGCTGCGACGAGATGACCTCCATCCGTCTGCAGGCGCAGAAGACGTACGACCTGCAGGCCTACATCGACCGGATGTACGGCGGCCCCGGCAAGGGCTGGTTCCGGATCGTGACCGACAGCGCGCAGGCCCGCGAGGTCGTCAAGCAGGGCAAGCTGGCCGTGGTCCTGGGGGTCGAGACCTCCGAACCGTTCGGCTGCAAGCAGATCCTGGACATCGCGCAGTGCGGGAAGGACGACATCGACCGCGGTCTGGACGAGCTGTACGGCCTGGGCGTACGCAGCATGTTCCTGTGCCACAAGTTCGACAACGCGCTGTGCGGCGTCCGCTTCGACTCGGGGACCCTCGGCACGGCGATCAACGTCGGCCAGTTCCTGTCGACCGGCACCTTCTGGAAGACGGAGAAGTGCGCGGGCCCGCAGCACGACAACCCCATCGGCCTCGCGTCGGCACCCGAAGCCGAGAAGGAACTTCCACCGGGCGTGACGGTCCCGTCATACGCGGCGGACGCGCAGTGCAACACCCGCGGTCTCACCGAGCTCGGCGAGTACGCCGTACGCGGCATGATGCAGCGCGGGATGATGCTGGAGATCGACCACATGAGCGTCAAGGCCACGGGTCGCGCCCTCGACATCCTCGACTCGGCGTCCTACGCCGGCGTGATCTCCTCGCACAGCTGGATGGACCTCGACTGGACCGAGCGGGTCTACGGTCTCGGCGGTTTCGTCGCCCAGTACATGCACGGCTCCGAAGGCTTCATCGCGGAGGCGAAGCGCACGGAGGCGCTGCGCGACAGGTACGGCGTCGGGTACGGCTACGGCACCGACATGAACGGCGTCGGCGGCTGGCCGGGTCCGCGCGGCGCGGACACCCCGAACCCGGTGCGCTACCCCTTCCGCAGCGCCGACGGCGGCGCCGTCATCGACCGCCAGACCACCGGACAGCGCACCTGGGACATCAACACCGACGGTGCCGCGCACTACGGGCTCGTCCCGGACTGGCTGGAGGACATACGGGTCGTCGGCGGCCAGGACGTCGTGGACGACCTCTTCCGGGGCGCCGAGTCCTACCTCACCACCTGGGAGGCGTCCGAGAACCACAAGGCCGGGGTGAACCTCGCCGCGGGGGCCTCCGCCTCGGCCAGCTCGTCGGAGTGGAGCCTCTTCACGAGCTACGCACCGGACAGGGCCGTGGACGGCAGGACCGACACCCGCTGGGCGAGCGACTGGAGTGACGACCAGTGGCTCCGGATCGACCTCGGCGCGCCCAGACCGGTCAAGCGAGTCGTCCTCGACTGGGAGCGCGCCTACGGGAAGGCGTACCGGATCGAGGTCTCCAACGACGGTACGGACTGGCGGTCCGTCTGGTCCACGACCGGCGGTGACGGTGGCCTGGACACGGCGCAGTTCGCCGCGACATCGGCCCGCTACGTGCGCGTCCACGGGCTGGAGCGCGGAACCGGATGGGGCTACTCCCTCCATGAGATCGGCGTCTACAGCAGCTGACATCGCGCCGCACAGTGCCCGACGGCCGGGGTGTGCCGGATCTCCTCTGGGAGCCGGCGCACCCCGGCCGCTTGCTGCCGGTCCCGCTGGACAACCTTCGAGCGACTGTCGACGCGGTGGTGGAGGTCTCGTGGGGGCGAAGACGACGATGCTCGTCCACGCGGCGTCCTCCGGGGCCTGGCGGCAAGGCCGTGTGGTGGTGTTGCAGAGCATTCCTGATGGTTCGCGAGGAATGGTCATCGGGGTGATCGCGGGCCGATCGCTGCTGTACAGTCCGCCCGCCCCGTCGTGACCCAAGGAAGATGTCCATGCGAACTCGTTTCAGGTGCGCTGCACTGGTTCTCCCGCTCACACTCTCGCTGGCCGCCTGCGGGGCGGCGGAGGAAGAGGAGCCGGCGGAGCCGGCCGGTAAGGCCGGGAGCCCTGAGGTGACGCGGTCCTCCGAGCCCGCCGAGGCGGCGCCCGAGTCCCCGGAGGACTTCCTCGACCTGGCCGAGAGGGCGATGGCGGAGGAAGGCGCGTGGACGTTCTCCGTCAAGGGCCAGGAAGGGCTGACGCTCCAGGGCCGGAAGAGCGCCGCCACCTACCGGGCCACGGTCCGGCGCGGCATGGAGCCGGAGGCGCTTCACTCGCAGGGCGTCAGCACCAGCAGCAAGGGCACCACGAAAAACGAGGAGATCTACGTCGTCGACGGCACGGCGTACCTCAAGGAGGGCGGCTCCTGGAAGGACGCGCCTGCCTCCGACCCCGAGATGCAGAACAAGATCGAGGACCCGGTCGGGGTCATCGAGGAGTTCCGGGCGTACGCGCGTGCCGCCACCGGGGACGACGTGACACTGACCAGGGCGGACGGCACGATCGAGCTCCGTGTCGCCGGCGACAAGCAGAAGCTGACGGCCGTCCGGGACCGGGCCTGGGTCAAGAAGGCGGTACGGGAGTTCGACCCCACCGCCGACCAGCTCCGCGAGGCGGGCATCCCGGTGAACGATGGTCAACTCACGCTGTCCGGTCTGGAGGAGGTGCTGGTCCTGGACGCGAAGACGTACCGCATCAGGAGTCACCGCTTCGAGTTCGGCTTCCTGGTCCCGTACGGCGGACAGGGCATCACGTTCGAGCAGAAGGTGCTGCAGGAGAACCAGGGCACCTTCAGCGGGAAGATCGAGCTCCCCGCCGACGCGCGCTGACACGGGCCCGGAGCGCACAGCGATGGAGATCGTTCCCCTGATCGGCATGTCCGATGTGTCCTTCGGGCAGTCTCGCGCCGCGGTGCGGGCCGCGCGCGGTGTGCCCGGCTCCGCGTTCCGGCGGGGCGCCGCCGCCACGCTGACGGACATGTACGCCGACCACGCCGTCGTCTTTCTCGAGTACGACGACGCCGACGCCCTCCACGCAATAGAGGTGGCCTCGCCCGCTCCCGTCACCCTGGCCGGGATCCGGCTGCTCGGTCGGCCCCAGGACGAGGTGGTCGCGGAGCTGCGTGCCGCCAGGCACGACGTGGTGGCCGTCGGGGAGCTGGGGAGCACCGGATGGGCGCTGCCCGCCCTCGGTGTCGTCCTCGGCGGGACGGCGCAGGACAACGACGGCTTCGAGAGCGTGCGGTTTCGTGCCGTGGCCGCAGGCGACGATGCGTTCGAGTTCTTCGACGGCACGGACGAGGGCGCGGGCGGCCTGGCAGTCGTCGGCGGCGTGGAGGTGGTCCGGTTCCAGGGGATCGGGCCGGTACGGCTCGGCTCGGCGCGCAGCGACATGCGGCGGCTCCTGGGCGGTGGCATCGGGTCCGTCCCCGAATTCGGCGCCGCCCGGCAGGACAACTTCTTCTCGTCCGGGGTTGTGCTCTCGTACGACGCGGACGAGACCGTCGTACGGATGGCCTTCACGGGACGGGCGCCCGTCGGCCACAGCGGCGTACGGCTCCTCGGACGCCCGCGGCGGGACGTGCGGGCGCACGCCTTGGAGCAGGGGCTGCATGTGGTCGACCGGGAAGCGGAACTGGTCTTCCCCGACGCCGGGTTCAGCGTGCTGACCGCGCGCGACGCGGACGACCTGCCCACGTCGGCCATCGTCCTGCCGTGCCCGGAACATTGAAGCGTGGTTGTGTGTCCTGCCGAGCCGTTCAAAGCGCAGGGGCCAGGCGGGCCGTTCGACGCCGACCGGTTCAGCGAGCGTGCGCATGTCCTTGTCTCAGCCGTTGAGCCAGTCGCCGTCGATCCGGTCGCGGACGCGGTCCAGGGCCTCTTCCGTACGGCCGCGGGCCATCAGCCAGGCTCCGGCGTCGTCGCGCAGCAGGACGTCGTCGCGCAGGAACCAGCGGGTGGCCCCCTCCTCGTCCGGCGGGTAGGCGGGCAACGGCAGCCGCTTGCCGCGCCGTTCCAGCTCGTCGAGGTCCGCCTCGTCCGGCGCGTCCAGGTAGGCGACGAGCTCGTCGGGCGCGTGCAGCGACTCCGAGAGAACGATCTCGACGAAGGTGAGCGAGACGCGGTCCAGCCAGCTCTCCCATGCTTCGGCGCTCTTGTCCGCCAGGTCGAGGCGTATGACGACGGCGGGGTCGTCCTGAGCGAGATCGGTGAGCAGGATGCCCCAGCGTGCGGCGCCCTGGTTCTCGTCGCGGAAGACGAGCGCTTCGCCGCTCTCGTCGACGTACAGCTCGGCCGGGGCGCGCAGCTCGTCGTGGTTGCTGGTCAGGTCCCGGCGGTTGCCGAGGAGGGCGTACGCCTCGCGCAGTGCGGCCGGCAGCCGCAGCCCCAGCCGCTCCTCGGCGGCGGCGAGGTCCGCCTCGGGACATCCGTCGGCGTCGCCGAGGATGTCGTCCGTCCAGTGCGCGGCGAAGTCGCGGATGAACCGCCAGGCACCCTGCCGGTCCTCGACGCCCGCTGCCAGCGACCGGGTCAGGTCGAACTCATGTGTCATGAGGCGACCATACTGGCGGGGTCCGACATGCCCGCCCGGCGAGAGGATCTCAGTGTGTCCACCGATGTGGAAGACCTCGTGTGACGCATGGGCCTGTACGTGGCGAGCCCCGTGGCCGGCTGACGACAAGAAGGCGTGATGACGTACTCCCCGAGACCTTCGGCCGAAGAGATACTCGACGCCCTGCCCGGCCTCGCGCCCTTCGCACGCGAGGCGGTGCGACTGCATCCGAAGCGGGGTGAGCCGGGGCCGGGGGACAGTTCGATCGGCGGGCCGCTGCTGTGGCCGGGTCAGGATCCGTGGCCCACCTGTTCCGTACCCGACGAGGAGGACCCCACGGGGATGCCCGCCACGGCGATGGTGCCCGTCGCCCAGATTTTCCGACGGGACGTGCCGGGGCCCTGGTGGCCCGACGGCATCGACCTCCTGCAGATCCTGTGGTGTCCCAACGAGCACTGGGACGTTCCGCCTCCCCAGGACGACGGCAGCCCCATCGTCGAGGTGCGATGGCGGCGGGCCGCCGAAATGGCCGGGACGCCGCCGCGGGTTTCGCCGGAGCCCTCACGGCACGGCGAGGGATGCATGCCCGAGCCGTGCACGCTCACTGTGGAGCCTCTGGTCGACTTCCCGTTCCGCGAGGTGCTGCCCCCGGACCTTCGCCCGCCGCTGGAGGAGCTCGTACACAGGACCGGTGACGGCGGCGACGTGATCACCCGTGTCGCGGGGTGGAAGCTCGGCGGCTGGCCGACCTGGCATTTGAATCACCCCAGAGATTTCCGCTGCACCACATGCGATTCGGAGATGACCCTGCTGTTCACCGCGGCCAGTGACGCCGAGTCGGGCGTGGTCGTGGGCAGGTACGGCGACCTGCGGATCTTCGTCTGCCCCGCCGGTCATGACCATCCGTTCCGGGTGGATCTGCACTGACGGCCCGTACGCCCCAACGGCCTCAGTACCAGAACGCCTTCACGACAGCCTGCCCCGCCCCGGCCGTGCGGCCGTAGAAAGTGCGCAGCTTCCTGTGGCGCCTGGCGAAGATGTCTCTGACCTCACCCTCGTCCCAGCCGGGGCCGAACCGGTCGTGGATCTTCGTACCGGCGGTGCCCCACAGCGTCTCGTACGGCACGTCCGTCAGGAATGCCGCCGCCGTCCGCGTCTCGGCCGCGGTGAGCAGGGCGAACGGCGGCTGCTCGCCAGAGGGGTCGTGCACCACGCGGCCACCGAATATCGGGAGCTCCCATGCTCCGTGGCCACCCTCGGGGAGGGCGGCGCCCGCCTCGCACAGTTCGTGGACCATGGCGAAATCCTTCTCGATGGCTTCCGCGATGCCGGCCGCCTGCTCGGCCTGGCGTACGTCCCAGTCCCAGGCCGCCCCCATGAACTCCAGCAGCCACGCGAAGTCGCGTCCGTGGATCTCGGGTTCGGTCACGGCACGGAGGTGCATGTGGAAGCTCATGGGCCGGGAACCTACCCCCGGGTGCTGACAATCGCGTTCCGTCCGTCCGGGGAGGCAAGGCCGGATCAGCGGCTGTCGTCCTGGAGGGCTGTGACGAAGGAGGTCCAGGCGGCTGCGGGGATGGTGAGGATCGGCCCGTGTGGGACCTTGGAGTCGCGGACGGGGACGACGCCGGGGAGACCGTCGGCGACCTCGACGCAGTCACCGCCGGTGCCGTTGCTGTAGCTGCTCTTGCGCCAGCGGGCGGCGCCGACGAAGCCGTCAGCGACCTCGACGCAGTCTCCGCCGCTGCCGTTGCTGTAGCTGCTCTTGCGCCAGACAGCAGAGCTCAAGTCAATCCTGTTGCTTGCCATTGCGGTAATCCTCAGCCGCTTCCTCGATAAGGGCGAGGGACGCCTCCGGCGGCAGTGCGGCGGCCCTGAGCAGATCGTACGACCTGCGGTACTCCTCCACGAGGGCCGGATCGTCGAGGGTGTCACCGCTGTGCAATGCCTCCGTGTAGACAAGGGGCGGGGCGTCGGGGAAGGTCATGATCTTGGCCGTGCCGAGCATGAAGGGATGCGCTCCACAGTTCCACGGGAGGATCTGTGGAACGATCCGGCGACGCTTCGCCAATGCCGCAATGCGGTCCAGCTGTTCGGCCATCTCCGCCGGGAGGAGGATCGGTTGGCGCAGCAGTGTCTCGGGCAGGATCGACCAGTACATCGGTGTCTTGTGGTCGTCCTCGAAGAGACGGGCTCGCAACATCCGGGCGCTGGCCTTCTCCTCCACCTCCTCGTCGAGGGCCAGGGGATGCGTCGCCCGCACCACCGCCCGCGCGTAAGCCTCCGTCTGCAGCAGACCGGGAATCAGGGTCGGGCTCCACTCCTCGATCGTCTTCGCGTGTTTCTCCGCTTCAAGCACGCGCTCGAAGTACCTGGCGTGCCCTCGCCGTCTCGCCTTCCGTACGTCCTCGCAGCGACGTGTGAAGAAGCCGTCCGTCTTGAGCACGCGGTCGACGTGCTCGGCCAGCTCCGCCGGCATGCGCCGCTCGCCGCGCTCGATCTCGCTGAGGTGGCTCGGACCGTAAAAGCTGCCCTCGACCAGCTGCTGGAGGGTGAGCCCCGCCTCCTCCCGCTTCCACCGCAATTCCTTGCCGTAGAAGGTGGGGACTCCCGCCGAGCCGTCGATGTCCTTGCGTGGTGCCATCGTTCACCGCCGTTACTACGCGTACTGCCCGTTCCACAGGATGTCCGGCCGAACCCCGTTGTGTTCCCGCGCACTGCCAACGACCCCAGCGCATAGGCGCAGTTCACGGCCGGGAAGCCGAAACCCTTTCACGGTACGCCGCGCCACGTCACTGTGTGAGCAGTTCGTCACACAGCGCACAGGAAGGCGTACCCCATGTACGACACGACGGACGCGGACGAGTGCACCGACCAGCTCCGCGCCGCCCTCGCAGCCCACGGCATCGCGCTGCCCTCCCTCGGCATCGACCTGCCGAGCTTCGCGGCCCGCTGCCCCACCCGGCCGCTGATCGCGCTGGGCAACTGCAATCTGCCCACCGCCTGTGCCCTGGTCGCCGCCCTGCGCAAGGGAGCCGCCTGATGCGACCGCTGACCCTGGAGCTCCTCGCCACGCCGAAGGCCGTGCCCGACGTCCGCCGCACCGTGCGCGAGCACGTGGGCGCGCCCTGCGCCGACCTTCAGCTCTGCGTCAGTGAGCTGATCACCAATGTCATCCGCCATCTCGGCGAGGGCGTACCGATCACCGTTCGTCTGGCCCGCGTCCAGGGCCGTACGCGGCTGGAGGTCACCGACCCCGACCCCCGGGCCTGGCCCGTGCTGTGCCGGGCCGCCGCCGACGACGAGACCGGCCGCGGTCTCGCCCTGCTCGGTGCCCTGACTCTGCGCTGGGGCGTGGACCAAGGGCAGGGAGCCGGCACCAAGACGATCTGGTGCGAACTGCCGGGCGACGACGGTCCCGTCCCGCGTGGTGTCCTACGAGCCGCTGTGCATCCGCTCCAGATCCACGAGGACGACCTCACCCCGGTCGGCCGCGGGATGCCGGAGCCGTTCGAAGGCCCAGGGCTCTTAGGAGTGTGGTTAGGAGAAGTACACCTCTAAGGACGACCGCGCCTGACGACAAGACACGCTGCGACGGTCTCTGTGCCGACCTCCCGTCGACATGTACGGGAGCCACCCGGACGGCGGCCTGTCGGCCAGGCCGCGGGGAGGGGAACGTACCCCACCCCACTGACATCGCGGCCGGCGCCCGCGTCCGGAATGTCCGGGGCCTGGTTCCCGGGCGCGTGGGCGAGGTATAACCGGCCCGCCTTGAGGCGCGGTCCCGTTCCGCCGCGCTGTTCCGACGAGTCAGGGGTCACCTCGTGCCGCGCTCTTCCTTCCTCGACGATCTGCTGGGGCCGACGGCGCCCGAGCCCGTACCCGTCGACTGGGATGCGGTCGAGTCATGGCTCGGCGTCGGGCTTCCCGCCGACTACAAGACCCTGGCCGCGTACGGGCCGCTCGACATCGGCGACTTCGTCTGGCTGCACACCCCGTGTGCGCAGGAAGGCGGCTTCGACTACGGCTCCTGGCTGAAGGCGACCCACCGGAGCTGCCGTATCGGCTCGCGGGGCGTCCCGCCGCACGAGCCGCCCGTCTTCTGGCCGGAGCCGGGCGGGCTGCTGGCGCTGGGGGACACGCGGGCGACCAGTTGTCTGTTCTGGGACACCTCGGCGTCCGACGATCCCGACGCCTGGCCGGTCGTCATCTTCCACAAGGACGCGGTGTACCGGGGCGTGAACCCCTGGCACAGCTACGGGATGCCCTTGGCGGAGACCCTCGTCGCGCTCGTACGGGAAGGGCTGCCGCTCCCCGGCGGTGGGACCCTCGGGCCGCTGCCCGCCACGGCACGGCGGACGGCGTTCCTCACGGAAGCGCGGGCCTGGACGCCGCCGAGCCGGAGTGACGACGCCGCGGCGCAGGCGCGCCGCCGGGCCGCACTCACCGAGGGGGAGGGGCTGGAGGCGCTGCGGATCCTGCTGCCGCCGCCCGCTCAGCCGCACCTCGGCGACGCCGACTGGCCGTGGTTGTACGAGCAGTTGGGCACACGGCTGCCCGCCGAGTACGTCACGCTGATGGAGACGTACGGCGGAAGTGCGTGGCTGGGCTGGCTGCAACTGGCCACGCCGCTGGACACGGGACGCTCCGGGCTCGTGGCCGAGCAGTGGTACCGCGACGCCTACCGTGGGCTGCGGGCGGACTTCCCCCAGTACCACCCCCTGCCGGTCTGGCCGGAGAAGGGTGGCTTCCTGCCGTTCGCGTCGACCATCGACGGCGACCAGATCTGCTGGCTGACCGAAGGCGACGATCCCGACGACTGGCCGCTGATCGTGGTGCCCCGGCACGCGGACCAGGGCGGGCCGCTGCCGATGGGGCTGACGGACACGCTGCTGGAGTGGCTGCGGGGACGGTTCCGGTGGGAGGGCTTCCCCGGGCTCGACGTGGACGACGACCCGCTGGAGTTCATCAGGCTGGAGACCTTCGGCTGATCCGCCGGCTTCTGCAAGGGCAGGGCATGACCTCCGCGCTTCCGGGTCAGCGCGCGCGGGCAGCTCGCCGGTGCAGGTCGCACGCCCGTAGGCACCCATGGCGGTGGCACGCTGGACGTGCTTGCCGCGGATCGCCAGTGTGCAGCTCGCCGTACCGCCCTTTGCCCCCAGGACGACATTGACGGTGGGGGCCTTGCCGACCGGCACCTGCACGCTCTGCCGCCACGGCAGTTGGAGGGCGTCATCGCGACCTCGCACCCGACCGATCAGGGTGTCATCGTCTACACCACCGGCAGGTGGACGGGCCCACCGCCGATGGCGCCCGAGCCGGTCAAGGTCCCGACGCCGGCCCCGGCACCGGGCCCGGCTCCCGTGGCACCGCCCGGCTCCGCGCCCGCGGTCACCGGTGGCGGCACGTACGTCGACGCCGACGGCTGGGTGAGCGACCTGGAAGTCGACTGGGACACCGCCGGTGAGATCGGCAAGGGCATCGCCACGGGCGTCGGAATCGCCGTGGTGTCGGTGCTCGGAATCGCCGGTGCCGCCGTCGGCGCCACCCTGTAGGACCGTCGGCACCACACCGTAAGATCGCCACAATCCAGGGCACACCGGGTGGCGGTGAGCCGCCGCCACCCGGCAGCCCTCGTGTAGGGAGTACGCACATGGGGTACTGGGGTTCCCTCATCCTCGTCAACCACCCGCAGCCGCCGAGCGGGACGCCTGCCTTCGCTGGCGGACAGCGCGTGGAGCTTCTCCAGGAGCGCGCCGGTGACTGGCGGATCTGGTCGCTGGAGGGGCAGGGTTCCCTCGACGACGAGGATCTCGCCGGGCTGGTGGAGACCACCGGCGGGCCGGTCCTCGTCGGGTTCGTGATGGACAGCGACTGCATCGTGCTGGAGGGCCGGACCAAGGACCGGGCCACCTGGCGCACCTGTCTCGACCGGACGGCCATGTCCGCCTACATGGCGGAGAGCGGCCAGTCCGTCGACGAATGGTTCCTGGGGCCGGAGGAGGCTGCGGAGAACGCTGTGGCGTGGGCCCGGGCGGCCGGCCTGACCCCCTTGCCAGAGGCGCTCGCCGAGGTCCTGTCGAAGCAGTCCGACCCGTTCGTCGAGGACCTGTTCCAGGAATTCCTGGACGGCCTGGGCGTCGCACGCCGAACCGCACAAGGGCCCTGAGGCTCCAGCTCGGCTTCGTTCACGGTCGGCAGCGGGGCGACGGGGCAGGGCACTGACCCTTCAGTTGGGAGGCTTCGCAGTAGTTGTAGATCGCGTGGCAGCCGATGCGGTGGATCCTCGTGGGAGCGGTGAGTTCCGGCGGCCGGGCCGATGAATCGTCCCCTCGTCCCGGCCGTCACTCCGGCGGCGTCTCCAGGCTCGAACTACAGCAGTTGCTCGACCTCCCAACTGAAGGGATTGACAGTCGGGTGGCCCGTGGGTGAGACCCCCTCGGGCCACCCGACTGACTGATATCCGGTGCACGTCACCGTCCCATGTGGCGGGCATGGTCCCGGTCATCGGCGAAGCCGCGGACGTCGCCAACGACATCTGGTACAAGCGGGCCGCGTTACGCCGACTCGACCGCCTCGGCCAGTTTGGCGAGCTGCGCGTCGAAGAGGTCCTGCGGCAGCTTCGCCCCCTTCGGGGACAGAAGGTGGATCGTGAAGAAGACCGCGAGGGCGTTGCCCTCGCGCACCGCGGTGAGATGCATCGGCAGCTGCTGGCCCTGCGCTTCGCCGGTCATGACCCAGGACACTGATTCATCGCCGCCCTCGAGCGGCTGCTGAGCGGCCGTCACCGATGTGTACGTGACCGTAGCGCCGCCGTTGTTGCCCGTGGTGGAGAAGCCGTCGGAGCAGGCCTCGACCGCCTTGCGGATGTCGGCGACGGTCTGCCGGGCGCCGTCGCCCTCGTAGGAGAGCAGGCTGGTGGTCACCGACATGCCGGGCGCGGACGCCGGGCTGAAGTTGCGGCTGGCCCAGGCGCCGGCCACGGGGGTACGGGTGGTTCCGGACGCGGTCATGTCGGCCAGCGCACGGCACGCTTCCTTGTCGGCCTTGGGGCGTACCGCCGCGACGTCGTTGTCCTCGGCCTCGTACCCGGCGATCTCGGTCTTGGCGACGAGCGCCTGCTTGAGCTGGGCCTCGGTGAGAACCGGGCCCGCGGCGGCCGGCTGGGTGGGCTGCTCGTCGGCAGGCTGCTCCGTGGCGGGGCTCTTGGCGCCGCCGGCGCCCTCGGAGCCGGTGTCGGAGCCCGAGCCGGAGCAGCCGGCCAGCAGGGCGGCGGCCGTGGCGACGGCGACGGCGGTGGTTCGGATGCGCATGAGTCTTCCTGTCAGTCCTGCGGGTTACGGGTTAGGGGTGCGGAGCGAGCGCCGACTCATGCCGGCACGTTCGATCCAGCGATCCCGGTCGCCGAAACATCACGGACCCCAATGGGTTTCTGCCGCTGTCCGACTGATCAGCAGGACTGTTGCGTCGGCGGTTTCCGCCCGCAATGCGCGTCGCCTGGTTTTCGTTTGGTCAGGCCGTGTATAACCGGCCCGCCCTGTCGCGCGGCCACGTCCTGCCGCGCCGTTCCCACGACCCGAGGATGACTTCGTGCTGCCCCCATCGCGCCGCTTTTCTGGTGTTCTGTCCGTAACTGGAGCCATGGTTCTGGTGTCGGCCTGCGGGGGGCAGGAGCGCGACGGCTCCGCCGTTCCGGCCGCGCCCAGTGCCGTGCAGGAGGGCCGGGACGGGTCCGGCGCATCCTCGTCGACGAGCCCC
>NZ_JBHWKX010000015.1:83212-88653 GCF_042730885.1 Streptomyces sp. NPDC059909 | reverse complement strand
TTCCGCCTCCGCCTCCGCCTCCGCCTCCGCCTCCGCCTCCGCCTCCGCCTCCGCCTCCGCCTCCGCCTCCGCCTCCGCCTCCGCCTCCGCCTCCGCCTCCGCGTCGCCTTTGGTCTCCGTGTCGGCGTCCGCTTCCGCCGGCGCTTCCGGCAGCGCGTCGCCCGCATCCGGCGCCACGCGCGCCGAGGCGGGCGCGAGCGGCGCGGACAGCACACAGAACGAGCAGCAGAGCGCCGCTCCCGCCGGGCCCTCCTTCCCCGTACCGGTCAGCGTCGGCGATGCCACGCAGGTCATCACGGTCAAGGCAAGCGGCTCGTACGCCACAGTCACAGCCTGGTCCAAGGGCTCGTCCGGCTGGAAGGCGGTCATCTCCGACAGCGGCCGCGTCGGGTCCAACGGGGTCACCGACGGTGCGACCCGCAAGCAGAACACGTACACCACGCCCTCGGGCACGTACACGATCACCGAGGGCTTCGGCGTGGAGTCCAGTGGCACCGCCATGCCGTACACGAAGGTCGACTCCACCCACTGGTGGGTTCAGGACCCGGAGTCGAAGTTCTACAACTCGATGCACACCGAGGCGGGCGCCGACTTCCCGCTCACCGAGTCCGGCGAGCGCGGCAGCGAGCACCTCATCAACTACCCGACCCAGTACGCCAAGGCCCTCGTCATCGACTTCAACCGACGGCCCGCCGTGCCCGGCCGCGGAGCCGGGATCTTCCTGCACGTCAACGGCAGTGGTGCGACCGCGGGATGTGTCTCGGTGCCGCGTGCGACGATGGACCGGATCACGGCGTGGATCAAGCCGTCGGCGCACCCGCGCATCGCGATCGGCTGACCTGCGGGCAGCACCTGGCCGATCGTGATTCGATACGCCACGACGCCTGAGTGCTGTCGAAGGTTGTACGGGCGGCGGAAATCCGTGCTGTGAGAACCCACACCCCTGATCGCCGTGATGGTCCTGACATCGATGTCGCTTGATCAGGCATGGACAGGGACCTCGGCACACTGCCCGGCGCGCGGGACATGCGGGCGTACGTCAGCCGTTTTGTCGCACAGCTGACCGCGCGGAACCGGCTGCCGCTCGACTACTCCGTCGCCAGCCTGCGCCTCGTCGACCTCGTGATCGACGGGCTGCGCCGCGACCAGCCGGAGCGGACCCGGGTCGAGGCGGTTCTGCGCGGCCTCGGGGCGTACACGGGCGAGGTGATCGTGCGTCGGGCCGGCGGGCAGTGGGTGGACTTCGAAGCCGGGCAGCGGGAGTTCTTCGGTCAGCCGGTCGGCATCCGGATGCCCGACGGCCGGGCCTGGAATCCGCTGGGGAAGGTGGTCAACCGGTTCGAGGCGGGCGCGGAGGAGTCCGTGCAGCGGTTCTATCTGACGCTGCACGGGCGGGCGCGGCGCCCGGTGGGGGACGGCGTGTACGAGGCGGCTTGCAGGTAGCCGCTGGGTGCGGGTGGCACGGCCGACGGCCCGGCCCGGAGCCCGCTGGGTAAGGTGGTGCACTGATTCGAGGGCGGGCTCCGGGGGGCGTGCAGCCGGTTCTGTCTTCTGTATCCGCCGATTTTCTGTGACGTGTCCGTGCCGCTCGGCTCGAGCCGCACGGAAACGATGTTCGGTGCTGATCCGGTTGAAGAGGGAGCTTTGGGCGCGTACGACTGGGAGCTCGGCGCCGCTGTCGAGCGTGCCCAGCAGGGGGACGAGGACGCGTTCGCGCGGGCGTACCGACTGGTGCACCCCGGGCTCCTCGCGTACGTCCGGGGCCTGGTCGGCGACGACGCCGAGGACGTGACGTCCGAGGCCTGGCTGGCGATAGCCCGCGATCTGGGCCGCTTCCGCGGGGACGGGGCGGGGTTCCGCGGCTGGACGGCGACCATCGCCCGGCACCGGGCCCTCGACCATCTGCGCAAGCAGCAGCGGCGTCCGCGTACTTCTCTTCTGGAGCAGGACGTTCTGGAGCTTCCGGGGGGAGCGGACACGGCAGCCGCGGCAATGGAGTCCGTGTCCACCGAGCAGGCGCTGGAGCTGATCGGCGGCCTGCCGCGCGAACAGGCCGAGGCAGTGCTGCTGCGGGTGGTCGTCGGACTGGACGGCCCCGCGGCGGCGCGGGTGCTGGGCAAGCGTCCCGGGGCCGTACGCACCGCGGCGCACCGGGGGTTGAAGAGACTGGCGGACAAACTGGCGCAGGCGAGGACGGGCGAGGCGATGCCCCGAGGCCGGCGTGTGCCGAAGGACGGGACATGACACCGGAACGCGACGAGCCGCCCCGCACCCCGGAGTTGGACGCGCTGCTCGACGCGGCGCGCCGCCCCGGCCCGCCCGATACGGCTGATGCCGCCGCACAGGAGCGGGCGCTCGCGGCGTTTCGCGCGGCGCGCGACGAGGGCCTGCACACGGCACCGGCGCGATGGCGTCGTCGTGGGCGGGACGACTGGCGGCCCGCCGGTGAGCGCGGTCGTGTGCCCGTGCTCGTCAAGGCCCTGATCGCGGGGCTCGTCGCGGCGGCGCTCGGCGGGGCGACGGTGGCTGCCGTCGAGGGCGTGATCCCCTCGCCGTTCGACGGTGACAAGGAGCCCGGTCCCGCGCGGACTTCGCCCGTGGCACCCGGCCCGGGCCAGGGGGAGACCCGCCGTGCGGACCAGGGACCGGAGGAGCCGGTGGAGCCGACGCCGCCGGACACCGGCGGCTCCCTGCGCCCGGGCCCGGACGCGGCGGCGGACGACCTCGCCCACTGCCGCGTGTATCTCGCGGCGTTGGACCGCAAGCGCGTTCCGCCTCGCGGCGAGGCCATGAAGCGGCTCGAAGCGGCGGCCGGCGGTCCGGAGGGCGTACGGGCGTGGTGCGAGCAACTGGCGGACGCGGAGCGGAAGCAGACCGGGGAGGATGCGGCGCAGGGCGACGGAGCGCAGGACGGACCCCGCAAGGGGCAGTCGGCCGAGGAATCGGGCAGCGCTGCGACGGTGGCGCCGGGCAGGCGGACCGCGGGGACGTCGTCCGAGCGGGTGCCGGGGTCCGGCGACGGGGCCCGCTGACGGGCCGGGCAGCGGACCGTGGTTGTACGCGGGTGGCGTGCGGCGGAAAGGACGACCGGGGCCGCCACCCCCCACAGGAGAGGCCCCGGTCGTCGTCCGCCGGGGTCGCTGAGCGACCCCGTACTACCTACAGCGCCAGGGGTGCGTTTTCTGTCACACATACGGCTCCAGCAGAATGTTGCAAGTTGTACAAGACATGGACGTACGCAGCGGTAGGCACGTAGCGTGCTCCTGCGCGATGGGGCGTGCGGTGGTGGTGACCAGCCGCGATGACGAACAGGTAGTGGGAGTGCTGGGGGACGACGCGGAGCTGACCGCCGCGGTGCTCGCGGCTCAGGACGGAGACGAAGACGCTTTCCGGACTGTGTACCGCGCCGTGCATCCGCGGTTGCTCGGCTACATACGCACACTGGTCGGTGAAGCGGACGCCGAGGATGTCGCGTCCGAGTCCTGGCTGCAGATAGCGCGGGACCTGGAGAGGTTCAGCGGGGACGCGGACCGGTTCCGTGGCTGGGCGGCGCGGATCGCCCGCAATCGTGCCCTGGATCACATACGGATGCGGGGGCGGCGCCCCGCGATCGGCGGCGACGAGACCGAACTCACCGGGAAACCCGCCGAGTCCGACACCGCCGACGAGGCCATGGAGGCCCTCGCCACCGGCCGGACGATGGAGCTGATCGCCCAACTGCCGCAGGACCAGGCCGA
The DNA here is from genome assembly GCF_042730885.1 of Streptomyces sp. NPDC059909. Lineage (NCBI taxonomy): Bacteria > Bacillati > Actinomycetota > Actinomycetes > Kitasatosporales > Streptomycetaceae > Streptomyces > Streptomyces sp. NPDC059909. The sequence continues at coordinate 84,916 of NZ_JBHWKX010000015.1, read as the reverse complement.
GGCCGTCGTGCTGAGGGTGGTCGTCGGGCTCGACGCGAAGAGCGCGGCGAAGACGCTCGGGAAGCGGCCGGGTGCGGTACGGACCGCCGCGCACCGGGGGCTCAAGCGGCTGGCCGAGCTCATCAGCGCTGGGGGCGGCGATCACGGGGGGCACGGCAGTCACGGAGGTAACGGGGCGGGGGATAGTCTCGGACGCGGCTCGGAGCTCGGCGCCGTACCGCCGCAGCGCGGCCCCCGTCCCGGTGCGGCACGCTCGCCCGGTGTGACGCATACGCGTCCGCGGACGCAGAAGGACATGTGATGGCCGACGAGCGGTACCAGTGGCTCGACCAGGAGACGGCGGAGCGACTGCTGCGCGGTGAACAGGTCGAGGCCATCGGCGATCACGCACAGCACCAGGGCCGTCGGCTCGCGGACGCGCTCGACGCCGTACGGACACCGGGCGCCGGACCGGGACAGGCACCCTCGGTGGAGCCGCTGCGCGGTGAGGAGGCCGCGCTCGCGGCCTTCCGCAAGGCGCGCGACGGTGGCGGGGCGGAGCTGCTCCCGACCGTACGGATCACGGCACCCGCACCGCGGCCGGCCCGCTGGGGCCGGCCCGTGCGCTGGGGACTGGCCGCCTCGCTGGCCGGTTTCGCGGTCGGCGGTGTGGCCGTCGCCGCCGGCACCGGTGTGCTGCCCATGCCCTTCGGCGACCGCGCCCCCGCGCCCGCCTCCTCGGTGTCGGCCGCCGTCACACCGGGACCGCTGGTCTCCGACGCACCGACGGGCGGCGACGGGGCGACGATGCCGGAGCCGCCCCCGTCCGCGCCGGGCACCGGCCCGACGACGCCCCCGTCCTCCGGTACCTCCGTGCCCACGGGCGGAACGGGCCACGACGAGACGGCCCACGGCGGCAGCAGCCAGGGCGGCGAGTGGGACCGGTCCACCGGCACGGACCGCGACGGGTCGGTCGAGCAGTACCGCAGGACCGTCGAGGCCTGCCGCGACTACCGGACCGGGCGGCTCGACGAGGACCGCAGGCGCCGCCTCGAGGACGCGGCCAACGGCGCGGACAGGATCAAGCGTTTCTGCGACCGGGTGCTCTCCGGTGGCACCAGCGGCAACGGCGCGTCGGACGGGGGCCAGGACCCCGGCAGCGGCGGTGACGCCGGCGGCGGTGACGGCGGTGGCGACGGCGACGGTGACCCCGGCGGGGACGACGACTCCGAAGGGTCCCCTGCGCCTGCACCTCCTGCCTTTCCCGCCTTCCCGATCGAGCCGGCCGAGTTGGCGCCTCCGGTCAAGCCCGCGCCCCCGGCCCACGTGCCGAATCCGGCCATGCCCGGTCCGAGCCTGCCGGGTCCGTCCCTGCCGGGCGCCCCAGCCTCCCGGTGACGTCACCCTCCGCCGCGCCGACGTCGCTGCCCACCCCCTCCGTTGCGGCCTCCGCGTAATTTCCCGGCCTTCTGACCTGCGACTTTTCCCTCCGCGGGAAAAAATATCGGCCAGGTGTGACGTTTTTCGGGGCTACGGCGCAGTAGTAAGTGAGCCGACTGGTCATCGGCTGCGCCTGAGCCGGGGTTCCCCCCGTACCTACGGCTCGGCGCAAACGGCGCGGGGGGGGGGAGAGGCCCCCCGCTCCCCCCCGCCCCCCCCCCCCCTCCCCCCCTCCCCCGGAAGAAACACCCCTTCTACCGCCCCCCCCCCCCCCCCCACACAGCC
>NZ_JBHWKX010000015.1:62397-83202 GCF_042730885.1 Streptomyces sp. NPDC059909 | reverse complement strand
CTGTGGGAGGGAAAAGAAAGGGGGTGGGCGGAACCTTCCCCCCCGGTCCCCCCCGCGCCCCCTGTCTTCTCCACCGTCACCAGTGGACGACCACCTTGTCGCCGACCCGCACCTGGTCGAAGACCGACGCCAGCTTCCCCTTGTCCCGCACGTTGACGCAGCCGTGCGACGCGCCGTTGTAGCCGCGGGCGGCGAAATCCGCCGAGTAGTGCACCGCCTGGCCGCGGCTGAAGAACATCGCGTACGGCATCGGCGTGTGGTAGATCGTCGATGTCCACTCCCTGGCCTTCCAGCCCACGCTGAACGATCCTTCACGGGTCGGGGTGTTCTCCGAGCCGAAACGCACGTCCATCGCCGAGATGACCTTGCCGTCGATCATCCAGGCGAGCGTCCTGCTCTCCTTGCTGATGCACAGCACCCGGCCCGTCATGCACCGCGCGTCGGGCCTGTCGAGCGTGTTGGTCGTCGACGGACGCAGCTCGGCGGCGGTCGGCTTGCGCGTCATCGCGACGAGCTTCGCCCAGGTGACCTCGTCCACCGAACCGGTCGCGGGCAGCCCGCGCTTCGTCTGGAAACCGCTGACCGCCTTCGCGGTCATCGAGCCGTAGAACGCGGTGGGCGAGCGGTGGAAGTAGCCGATCTGACGGAGCCGGGCCTGCAGTTCACGTACCTGCTCGTTCTCCGTCCCCTCCGTCATGAGCACCTTGGGCGCCGCCGACGGCGTGGCCTCCGGGGTGGACGGTGACGCCGACGGGCTCGGCGGTGCCTCGCTCGGCTTCGCGTCCGTGACCGGGTCCGCCGACGCAGCGGCCCCCTTCGACGGCGAACCGCTCGCGGACGCCCGGCCGCCCCCCGCGGCCTGGGCGCTGCAACCGGTGACGACGGCGAGCGCGACGGCAGCCATCATGGTTCTGTGCAGTACGGACATTCGGCGCATAGGTGCCCCCCGGGACGGTTGTGTATCACTAGGGATGCTTCCCGACCGTGCTTGGTTGCGAACGGCGGAAGCATCCTGTGAGGAAGGTCCCAGCGTGCGCCACTCCACGCGTCGCACGCCCGCCGCTACAGTCCGTCGCGAGGGTCGGTACCAGTCGGTAGTAGCAGTCTTTAGCAGTAGTTCTAGCGGGAGGCACAGCACATGGCGCGCGAGTCGGAATCGGGACTGCCCATCGAGCCGGTCTACGGACCGGACTCCCTGGACGGGTGGGACTCGGCCGAGAAACTGGGCGAGCCGGGCTCGTACCCCTTCACGCGCGGTGTCTATCCGTCGATGTACACCGGCCGTCCGTGGACGATGCGCCAGTACGCAGGCTTCGGCACCGCCGTCGAGTCCAACGCCCGCTACAAGCAGTTGATCGCGAACGGCACGATGGGCCTGTCGGTCGCCTTCGACCTGCCGACCCAGATGGGCCACGACAGCGACGCGCCCATCGCGCACGGCGAGGTGGGCAAGGTCGGCGTGGCCATCGACTCCCTCGACGACATGCGCGTTCTGTTCGGCGGGATCCCGCTGGACAAGGTCTCCACGTCGATGACGATCAACGCCCCGGCCGCCCTCCTGCTGCTCCTCTACCAACTCGTCGGCGAGGAGCAGGGCGTCCCCGCGGACAAGCTGACCGGCACGATCCAGAACGACGTGCTCAAGGAGTACATCGCCCGCGGCACCTACATCTTCCCGCCGAAGCCCTCGCTGCGGCTGATCGCCGACATCTTCAAGTACTGCAAGGCCGAGATCCCGAAGTGGAACACGATTTCGATCTCCGGCTATCACATGGCCGAGGCCGGGGCCTCGCCCGCGCAGGAGATCGCTTTCACCCTTGCGGACGGCATCGAGTACGTCCGAACGGCTGTGGCCGCGGGGATGGATGTGGACGACTTCGCGCCGCGCCTGTCGTTCTTCTTCGTCGCCCGCACCACGGTCCTGGAGGAGGTCGCCAAGTTCCGCGCCGCCCGCCGGATCTGGGCGCGGGTGATGCGGGACGAGTTCGGTGCGAAGAACCCCAAGTCGCTGATGCTGCGCTTCCACACGCAGACCGCGGGCGTGCAGCTGACCGCCCAGCAGCCCGAGGTCAACCTCGTGCGCGTCGCCGTCCAGGGCCTCGCTGCCGTCCTCGGCGGCACCCAGTCGCTGCACACCAACTCCTTCGACGAGGCCATCGCCCTGCCGACGGACAAGTCGGCCCGTCTTGCCCTGCGCACCCAGCAGGTCCTCGCGTACGAGACCGACGTCACCGCCACCGTGGACCCGTTCGCCGGCTCGTACGTCGTCGAGTCGATGACGGACGATGTGGAGGCCGCGGCGCTGGAGCTGATGGCGAAGGTGGAGGAGCTCGGCGGCGCGGTCAACGCCATCGAGCGCGGCTTCCAGAAGAACGAGATCGAGCGCAGCGCCTACCGCATCGCCCAGGAGACCGACAGCGGCGAGCGGGTCGTCGTCGGCGTCAACCGCTTCACCCTCGACGAGGAGGAGCCGTACGAGCCGCTGCGCGTCGACCCCGCGATCGAGGCCCAGCAGGCGGAGCGCCTCGCGAAGCTGCGCGCCGAGCGTGACCAGGCCGCCGTCGACGCCGCCCTCGCCGAGCTGAAGAAGGCCGCCGAGGGTACGGACAACGTGCTCTACCCGATGAAGGACGCGCTGCGGGCGCGGGCCACGGTGGGCGAGGTGTGCAACGCGCTGCGGGAGGTCTGGGGGACGTACGTCCCGACCGACGCGTTCTGAGCCGCCCGGCTCGACGCGAGGGGATGCAGGCGGGGCGGGGGTTTCCGCCATCCGGAACGCCAGGGCGGAGTGTCGTACCCATGTGCGACACTCCGCCTCATGCTGGGTGTGACAGATCTTCCGACCTACCTCGCGGGCCTCGTCCTGATCGTTCTGCTGCCGGGGCCGAACTCGCTGTACGTGCTCTCGGTCGCCGCGCGCCGTGGCGTGCGCACGGGATACACGGCCGCGGCCGGTGTGTGGTGCGGGGACACGGTCCTGATGACCCTGTCGGCCGCAGGCGTCGCTTCCCTGCTGCAGGCGAACGCGGTGCTCTTCTCGATCGTGAAGTTCGCCGGTGCGGGCTATCTGACCTGGCTTGCGTTCGGGATGCTGCGGGCGGCCTGGAGCATGTGGCGTACCCGGCACGAGCGCGTCCCCGACGACCCGGCCGGTGCGGCGAACGCGAACGCGACGGGGGCCGGGGCCGTGGCCGAGCGGCCGTTCCGGCGCGCCTTCGTCGTCAGCCTCTTCAACCCGAAGGCGATCCTCTTTTTCGTCGCCTTCTTCGTGCAGTTCGTGGACCCGGGCTACGCCTACCCGGCGCTCTCCTTCCTGGTGCTCGGCACCCTCGCCCAGCTGGCGAGCGTCCTCTACCTCACCCTGCTGATATTCGCGGGTACGTACCTGGCGTCCGCGTTCCGCCGCCGCAAGCGGCTCTCGGCGGGTGCCACGTCCGCTGCGGGTGCGCTGTTCCTCGGCTTCGCGGTGAAGCTGTCGCTCAGCGGCGCGTGACCCGCGCCAGGTAGGCGCCGAGGCCCGTCGCGTCCTCGCCGGCCCACCCCACGTAGCCGTCCGGGCGGACCAGGAAGAGGCCCTTGCCGTACGGCTCGTACGGCCCCGTGCGCAGGACGCGGACGATCGCGGGGAGGGATTGCGGCAGCGGTGCGTCCGTGCCGACCGCGAGCAGGGTGAAGTGCGGGCCGCGGAAGGCGTCGAAGAGCCGGGGGCCGTCCGGAAGCGGGCCGTCCGGGGCGCGGTCGCCCGCCGCCAGCGCGCCCGCGGCTCCGGCGGCGAGCGGGCCGCCACGGTAGCCGAGGTCCAGCTGCTGCGTGCTCCGGCCGCGCTGCTCCTCGCCGCGGTGCACCCGCGTGGACAGGCCCAGCATGTCCGCGGCGACGGGCCGCCGTTCCGCCTCGTACGTGTCGAGGAGCGCGGGTGGTGCGCCGTGGCGCAGCACCTGGCCGAGCTTCCAGCCCAGGTTGTAGGCGTCCTGGACGCTGGTGTTGAGGCCCTGGCCGCCGGCCGGGGAGTGGATGTGGGCGGCGTCCCCGGCGAGGAGGACGCGCCCCTCGCGGAACCGGTCGGCGAGGGCGGCTCGCGGCCGGAAGTCGGATGCCCAGCGGACGTCGGTGACCTGGTCCGCCGTCAGATGGGTGCGGGCGGCGACGACGGCCCGTACCCCGGCGGGTGAGGTGTCGGGGGTGTCGCCGTCGGCGAACTGGGCGACGAGCTGGAACTCCTCGTGGCCCGGCAGTGGCGCCACGGAGAGGAAACCCTGGTCGCCGGACGGCGGGAACAGATGCCAGTTGTCCCGGTCCAGCGCCGGGATGCGGACGTCGGCGACCAGCATCGGCTTCGGGTCGATCGTCTCGCCGGTCATGCCGATGCCGAGCAGGCCGCGCACGGTGGAGCGGCCGCCGTCGGCCGCGACCACGTACCGGGCCAGGACGGTGGTGCCGTCCGACAGATCGGCGGTCACCCGCTCGGCGTCCTGGGCGAGCCGGGTGAGCGCGGCGCCGAAGGTGGCGCTTCCGCCCAGCTCCGTGAGGCGGGCCTGCAGGATCTCCTGCGTACGCCACTGGGGGAGCAGCCACGGGCCGGCGTACGGCTCGGCCTCCGACGGCTCGGCCGGCTCGAACATCACGTGCTCGCCCACGCGCGCGCCGTCCTGCCACACCATCCCGACCGGGGCGGGCCCGCCCGCGTCCCGTACCGCGTCCACGACGCCGAGGTCGTCGAGGACCTCCATGGTTCGGGGCTGGATGCCCTTGCCCCGAGAGCCCGGGAACAGCCCGTCCGCCTTCTCGACGACGAGCGCGTCGACACCGCGCCTGGCCAGGTCGACGGCGAGCGTGAGCCCCGTGGGGCCGGCGCCGACGATGAGTACGTCCGCTTCCTTAACGCTGTTAAGTTCCATGGACGGCAGCATGCACTTAACGGCGTTAAACTGTCAAGGTGGGACCATCGAAGATCGACCGCGCCCGGGTCGCCGAGACCGCCTTGCGCCTGCTGAACGACGTGGGTCTGGACGGGCTGACACTGCGCGCCATCGCCAAGGAACTCGACGTCAAGGCGCCTGCGCTCTACTGGCACTTCAAGGACAAGCAGGCACTGCTCGACGAGATGGCGACGGAGATGCTCCGCCGCATGAACGCGGACATGCCGGACGAGCCCGCCGCGGACTGGCGCGAGGGGCTCGCCGGAGCGATGCGCGGGCTGCGGACGCATCTGCTGCGCTATCGGGACGGCGCCAAGGTGTACAGCGGCACGCACTTCACGGACACCAGCTACGCCGGGCCGATGGAGGCCCACCTGCGCCTGCTCGTCGACGCCGGCTTCACCCCGGCGGGAGCTGCGCGTGCCTGGCTCACCGCGTACAGCTACACGATCGGCTACGTCATCGAGGAGCAGGCGATGGGGCCCGATCCGGCGGCGGAGGCGGGAGCGGGGGCGGGGGCGGAGGGCTACGACCTGCAGGCCCGCGCCGAGCGGCTGGCGGACCATCCGCTCGCGGCGGAAGCCGGCTTCGAGCTCTTCGCGCACCACGACGCCGGCTTCGAGGCGGGCCTGTCGGCGGTGGTGGCGGGCGTGGGAGCGGTGCTGCTTTCTTCAGGGGGCTAGCCCCTCTGCTCCCTGGTGCGCGACGTAGTGCCCGGCCCGGTACCGGTGGGTGGGTGGGGGTGTGCGTCCTCGAGCGCGGTCGGGCTTCAGGGGTGGCCGCTACCGGTGGGTGGGACCGAGTGTCCGTTCTCGAGCGCCGGTCGGGCTTGAGGGCCGGTACCGGTGGGTGTGCCCGCGTGTCCGTTCTCAAGCGCCGGACTGGCTTGGGTGTGCCCGGCACCGGTGAGTTGGCCCGTGTCTCCGTCCTCAAGCACCGGACGGGTTTGAAATTGCGCCGCTACCGCCCGGCGCGCCCGGAGTGAGCACCGCCGGGGCGCTCCCCATGCCCGCAGGGCGTAGGGGAGCCCGAAGCCCCCGGAACGGGACCCGGGGCGGAGCCCCGAAAAAATCCAGCCTCGCTGGGGATCCCCTACGCCCACCAGGGCGTAGGGGGAGTGTGAGGCGCGGGGTCCGGGGGCGGAGCCCCGAAAGCGGGGGCCGGGGGCGGAGCCCCCAGTTCGGGAAGGGGCGGTGCGGGGAAGGAAAACGCCTAACCCAGCGCCGCGCGCTTCAGGCGTCGCACCCGCCGCGCCACCCGCCGCACCGCCGCGTTCCGGGGCACCGGGATGCCCCCCGGAAGCCCCAGGACCGTCAGGCGGCGGCGCTTGAAGTAGCGCCAGGTGCGGGGCGACAGATGGGCGGCCAGATACGTCTCCGCCGCCCCTCGCAGATCCGACCGGATCTGCGGCTGCATCGCGAAGCCCACCGCCCGCACCAGCCCGGACAGTTCCTCGTCCGCCGCTCCGGGCGCACCCGACCTGCCTTCCTCCAGATCGGGCAGCAGCGCGTCGACGATCGTGAGCGGCACTCGGTTGCTGTTCTGGTACGGCGTGAGCCGGTCGAGCAGCGGCTCGGTGCCGATCCTCGCGACCGGAATGCCGTAGAACGTGCTCGCCGTCAGCAGCGCCGTCGAGAAGCAGCCCACCACCAGCCCCGGCCTGACCTCCTGGAACAGCACCTCGGCCAGCAACGGCTCCTCCAGCACGGTCAGCTCCGCGCCCAGCCGCTCCGCCTCCTGCTCCAGCGCCCGCGACCACCCGGCAGGGGCGACCGGGTGCGGCTTGAAGACGAGACGCCGGTGCCCGAGTGCGACCGCGCCCCGCACCATGCGCAGGTGCAGCGCCTCCTCCTCGTCGGCGGTGAGGATGTCCAGCGCCGCGAGGTACTGCCCGAGCAGCAGGGCCGGGGGCTCACCATCGGCCGACCCGCCCCCGGCGGACCCGCCGCCCACGGGCAACTCTCCCCCATGGCCTTCGGCATGGGAGGTGCCCCCAGCGTCCTCCGCCAGTTCCTCGACGACCTTCGTGAACGCCTCCACCGGCACAAGTCGCGGCTCCGCCCCGAACTCCGCCAGCAGCAGCGGCCTCAGCCCCGGCACCAAGTCCAGGTGGAGCAGCCGCCGCACCCGCTCACCGACCAGCGGGTCGATCTTGTTGCGCGTCGGGCCGTAGCTCATCAGCCCGTCCGCGTACACATCGAGCCGCGCGTCCGGGAAGAGCTGGGCGATCGCCAGCGCCGGGCTGACCTGGATGGACTCCAGGGCCAGCTCGATCCGGTCGTCCCCGAGCCCCCACAGGACCCGCAGGTACCGCTCCCACATCGGGACGTCCTCCGGCCGCGGGGTCCAGCCGCTGGGGTGGAACGGCTCGATCGCCTCGTTCCACGACAGCACCGCGTCGAACCGTCCGCGCAGCCGCTCGAAGCCCGGCATCTCGTCCAGCGGGGCCGTCGTCTCCGGGACCGGCGCGTTGTTGCTGACCAGCAGCAGCCGCCGGTCGGCGGGCTCGAAGCAGCCGCTGTCGAGCGCCGCCGCGAGCGTCGTCGCGCCGTACAGCGTGGAGGCGAAGAAGATCTGGGTGGTGCGCGTCGTCCCCATCAGGCGGCCGCCCCCGCGGAAGCGACGGCGGCCGGGGCCGGTGCCGGCACGCCGAGGGTCCTGCGGCGCACCCGGCGCAGCCGGGAGGCGCGTTCGGCGTCCATCGAGCCGAGCGCGTCCTTCAGAATGTCCTGCGGCATCCGCCGCATCGCGGCCGCACTCATCGAACGCAATTTCCGCGCCACGGCCGGTTCGAACCTCTCCATTGATCCCAGGTGATGGGAAATAAGGGCACAGTATGTTCGTACGGCTTTCGGAAGCAGCCGGTCGGAATCCGGATCCTTTGCCGTCTCTTCGAGCACCTCGTCGAAAGCCCTGATGAAATCGAGCTGCCGTACGTCGCCGATCTGGGTCAATGACGAGGCGACGCCGCGCCGGTAGAAGATGCCGAGCAGACCCACCGCGGCGAAGGACTCCGTCTCGCGGTGCAGCCGCCAGATCCACGGCCGGTCCTCGGCCGTCCGCAGGCCGTCCGTGAAGTGCAGCAGCCCGCGGTCGAGCAGCTCGCGCCGGTAGATGCCGGCCCATGCCATCGGGTAGTCGACCGACGTCGTGCGGTCGGCCGGCAGGATCGCGTCGCGCGGCCGCAGCACCTCGCCGCGGCGGCCCACCGGCACCCGGAACACCTTGCGGTCGCGGCCCGTGCACTGCACGTGGTCCGTACGGACGAAGTCGACGCCGAGCTCCTCGATCGCGGCGAGCAGCCGCTCGTAGTAGCCCGGCGCCAGCCAGTCGTCGCCGTCGAGGAAGGTGATGTACTCGCCGCGCGCGGCGTCCAGGCCGGTGTTCCGGGCCGTGGCCAGCCCTCCGTTGTTCTCGTGTCTGATCAGGACCGATCCCGGAACCTCACGTTCGGCGCGCTCGAGGATCTCGGGCGTCCCGTCCGTCGAACAGTCGTCGACGAGCAGGAATTCGAAGTCCTCACGGGCGTTCGCGCGCAGGCTTCTGAGGGCGTCGGGCGCGTATGACTGGACGTTGTAGAACGGCACGATGACGGAGAGCTTGACCACCCACCGGACACTAAGTGCTGGCCCGTCATCCACTCTGACGCCAGGAAAGACGGCGGGTGAACAAGGTGCGGCGGAATTGTTAACCGGTGCGACCTTCAGGCCTTTTCGCGATTCGTCGACGTGCTGTTAACCATTTGTTGCTGTCCAGTTGGGCCGCAGACCGGAATGCCTTTCTAGCGTCTTCGACGTGCCATCCAGTACCAGCAAGGCGCTGCGCATAGCCGTACTCGCCGACTCCGACACCCGGTGGAAGTGGGGTGCGCTCACCGCGCGCCGGATCACCGCGCCGGACCCCGCGGAAGACCCGGTCCAGGGCGTGGCCCTCACCGGATTCCTTCTGCGCGGCCGTGCCACCCCCACCGCCCGCCAGCTCGCCGAGGTCGGGGTCACGGCGGACGACCTGCGCGAAGTGACCGGCGCCGAATTCCTCCGCGCGATACGCGACGAGGAGTACGACGTCGTCGTCCTCGCCCTCGTCGGCGGCGCCGTGCAGGCGATGCTGCACGGACTGGCCGCGCTGCGGCTGCCGCGCCGGCCCGTGCTGGTCACCGGCTATGTCGGGGTGGTCTACGAGAAGCTCGCCGACGGCCTGCTGCTGCGGCACGGCGCGGACGTCGTGCTCGCCAACTCGCGCCATGACGCGGACCGTTTCCGCGCGGTGTACGAGGGTGTGGGGGCCGATGCCTCCGCGGTGACCGAGGCGGCGCTGCCGTTCCTCGGCGGGGCGCCGTACGCACGCGAGGAAGACCGCGACACCGTTGTCTTCGCGGCACAGCCGTCCGTGCCGGAGAGCCGCGCCGACCGAACGTACCTGCTGCGCAGGCTCGTCGAGCACGCCCGGATGCACCCGGACCGCGAGGTCCTGCTGAAGCTGCGCTCCAAGCCCGGTGAGCACACCACGCACCTGGAGGAGCTGCCGTACCAGAAGCTGGCGGACAGGCTCCCCGGCGGACTGCCGCCCAACTTCAGCCTGGTGTACGGGCACATGGGCGAGGTCCTCGACCGCACCGACCTGCTGGTCACCGTCTCCTCGACGGCCGCGCTCGAGGCGCTGCACCGCCGCATCCCGACGGCCGTGCTGTCCGACCTCGGGGTGCGCGAGGCGCTCGGCAACCACCACTTCCTCGGCTCCGGGCTGATCGCCTCCTGGGACGCCCTCGACGGCGGCTACCGGCCGCAGCCGGACGAGGAGTGGCTGGCCCGCCAGGGCGTCGCCGCCGACGGTACGTACGAGACCGCCTTCGACGAGGCACGCAAGCGCGTCGCCGAACTGCTCGGCCGTCCCGAACTCCCCCCGGTCGCCCCGTACTACACGGTGGCCACCGCGCCCGGCTATCTGCCCGGCATCCTCGCCCGCCACCACCTCGCCGCCGACGGCACCCCGCTGCCCGGCGCGGCGGCGGCGACCGAACCCACCGGTCTGCGCCGTATCGCGCGCGACGCGGTGCGGGGGGCGGCGCGCGGCGCGTACCGCCACGGCGTGCAGCGCGTCGCCCCCGTCATCCGCCGCATGGGCGCCCTGTGATCCCTTCGAAGGAGCTCTCCTCCATGTCCACCGTCCTCGCCGTGATCCCCGCCCGCGGCGGCTCCAAGGGCGTTCCCGCGAAGAACCTGGCCCAGGTCGGCGGCATCCCGCTCGTCGCCCGCGCCGTGCGCGCCTGCCTCGGCGCGCGCCTCGTGACGCACGTCCTGGTCTCCACCGACGACGCCGCGATCGCGGACGCCGCCCGCGCGGCCGGCGCCGCCCTCGGCGAAGCCGACAGAGTGCACTGTGTGGAGCGCCCGCCGGCCATCGCGGGCGACACCGCGACCAGCGAGTCCGCGGTCCTGCACGCGATGGACGCCCACGAGGCGATCCACGGCGCCCCGGCCGATGCGGTCCTCCTCGTCCAGTGCACGAGCCCGTTCCTGACCAGCGACGACATCGACGGTGTCGCCTCGGCGGTCGTCGAGGACGGCGCGGACTCGGCGGTCACGGTGGCCCCCTTCCACGCCTTCGTCTGGCGCCGCACCCCCGCGCTCGCCGCGGTCCCCGCGCAGCCGGGCGCCGCCGACGAGGACACCGCGGCCGCGGTGGAGTACGGGCAGGGCGTCAACCACGACAAGTCCTACCGGCCCCGCCGCCAGGACCGGCCCGAGGACTTCCTGGAGACCGGCGCCGCGTACGCCATGGAGGCCACCGGCTTCCGGACGCACGGGCACCGGTTCTTCGGCCGGACCGCGCTCGTCGAGACCGACCCCGCGCGGGTGCTGGAGATCGACGACCCGCACGACCTGGCCCGCGCCCGCGCGCTCGCGCCGCTGCTCGACCCGGCACCCCTGCCCACCAGGGGGGACGTCGACGCCGTCGTCCTCGACTTCGACGGCACGCAGACCGACGACCGTGTCCTCATCGACTCCGAGGGCCGCGAGCTCGTCGCGGTGCACCGCGGGGACGGGCTCGGCATCGCCGCACTCCGCCGCTCGGGCCTGAAGCTGCTCATCCTCTCCACCGAGCAGAACCCCGTGGTCGCCGCGCGCGCCCGGAAGCTCAACATCCCCGTTCTGCACGGCATCGACCGCAAGGACCTCGCCCTCAAGGAGTGGTGCGAGGAGCAGTCGGTCGCGCCCGAGCGGGTCCTCTACGCCGGAAACGACGTCAACGACCTCCCCTGTTTCGGGCTCGTCGGCTGGCCCGTAGCCGTCGCGAGCGCGCACGACTCCGTGCGTGCCGCCGCCCGCGCCGTCACCACCACCCCGGGTGGCGCCGGCGCTATCCGTGAGATCGCCGCATGGCTCCTCGGTCCCACTCTCAACACCCCGACCCCTGCCACCACCCCGTAAGGAACCCCACATGAACTCCCGTCTGCGCACCCTCGGCAGCAAGACCGCGGGCCCCGGCCACCCCGTCTACGTCACCGGCGAGATCGGCATCAACCACAACGGCGACCTGAACAACGCGTTCGCGCTGATCGACGCCGCCGCCGACGCCGGCTGTGACGCGGTCAAGTTCCAGAAGCGCACCCCGGAGATCTGCACCCCGCGCGACCAGTGGGACATCGAGCGCGACACGCCCTGGGGCCGGATGACGTACATCGACTACCGCCACCGTGTCGAGTTCGGCGAGGACGAGTACCGCCAGATCGACGAGCACTGCAAGAAGCGCGGCATCGACTGGTTCGCCTCCCCGTGGGACACCGAGGCCGTCGCGTTCCTCGAGAAGTTCGACGTCCCGGCCCACAAGGTCGCCTCCGCGTCCCTCACGGACGACGAGCTGCTGCGCGCCCTGCGCGCCACCGGCAAGACGGTCATCCTCTCCACCGGTATGTCGACGCCGAAGCAGATCCGTCACGCCGTCGAGGTCCTGGGCAGCGACAACATCCTGCTCTGCCACGCCACGTCGACCTACCCGGCCAAGGCCGAGGAGCTCAACCTGCGCGTGATCAACACCCTGATGCAGGAGTACCCGAACGTCCCGATCGGCTACTCCGGCCACGAGACCGGCCTGCAGACCACGCTCGCCGCCGTCGCCCTCGGCGCCGCGTTCGTCGAGCGCCACATCACCCTCGACCGCGCCATGTGGGGCTCCGACCAGGCCGCCTCCGTCGAGCCCGGCGGTCTGCAGCGCCTCGTCCGCGACATCCGCACCATCGAGACCGCCCTCGGTGACGGCGTCAAGAAGGTGTACGAGTCCGAGCTCGCCCCGATGAAGAAGCTCCGCCGTGTCGCGGGCGTCGTCGCCGAGGCCGAGAGCGTGACCGAGCAGGCCGAGCCGGTCGCGGTCTGACGACCATGGACCTCGCCTTCGTCGAGAGCCCGGTCCAGCTGCTGAACGTCCTGGAGTGGGCACACAGCACGCAGGCCGGCACACCCGCCGGCACGCTGTCGGGGGTTCCGGCACAGCCGGGCGCCCGGGCCACGGGTGCGGCGGCAGCGGCGGCACGGGATCTCACCGTCGTCGTCCTGTCGCCCACCGACCCCATGTCGCGCGGTCAGCTGCGCCGCATGGCCGAGCTCGCCCGCGACGAAGGCTTCACGGTCCGCTGGCAGGAGGCGCGCGGCAGGAAGGGCGCGCCCCTGCGGACGATCCGGGAGCTGGCCCCGCTGCTGCGCAGGTCGCGGAGGATCGTCATAGGCGACCCGTTCTCCCGCTATGTGCAGCTGCTGCTGACCCTGGTCGGGACGAAGGACCTCACGGTCGTCGACGACGGCACCGCCACCATGGAGTACGTCTCCCAGGTGGCCCGGGGCGAGCGCCTGGTGCGCTGGCACCGGCGCGGACGGCGGGGACCGCGCGAGCTCGTGCTCGCGCCGGTCTCCGCCGTCGCGCGCCGCCGGCTCTCCCCTTCGGCGTCCCGCGAGGTCGAGGTCTTCACGTCGATGCCCGTGGAACCGCCCGCCGGGATCACGGTCACCGCCAACACCTTCGCGTGGACCCGCTCCCGTTTCGGCCCGCCGCGTCTCACCCGGGGCGCCGACCTGGTCGGCACCTCCCTGGTCGAGACGGGCGTGGTCGACCCGGAGCAGTACGAGGAGGCGGTCGCCGCGCTCGCCGCCGAGCACGGCGCGACCCGCTACTTCGCACACCGCCGCGAGAGCCCGGAGAAGCTGCACCGGCTCGCCAACCGCACCGGTCTTGAGATCGTCAGGCCCGATCTTCCGCTGGAGCTGATCGCCAGGCGTGGCCCGATCGGGCGTACGGTGCTCAGTTTTCCGTCGACCGTCGTGCACACCCTGCCGCTCGCCCTCGCGGGGACGGGGATCACGGTCGCGGTCTGTGACATCTCGCCCGAATGGCTCAAGGACACCGCATCACCTCGGGCGCGGGGTTTCCTGGCCGGGGTGACCGGCACGGCCCGGGACGTCCACCGGATCGCGGCCCCCGTGTGACACAGGATCCCACGCGGTTCCGGCCGGGTACAGGCCTTGGTACGGGCCCGGCGTGTCCACATGGTGGTCATGGATCGCGTGAGCTTACCCACACCGACCCGCTGCTACGCGTTGTCAGGCGATTTTCTTTCCCCTAACGGGCTGAACTTTTGTTGATCTCGAGTTAGTTGGGGCTTAAAGAGGCCTACTCTTCAACGGGTGAACCAGTTGATGTCCCGCGAGCCCGACGCCGACCTCAGCGGCGCAGCCGTACTGCCCGGCACGCTGTCCGATTCCCTGCGCACGGAACTGATCACCTTCCGCCGGGACCTGCACATGCACCCCGAGCTCGGTAACCAGGAGTTCCGTACCACCGCCGCGCTCAAGGCCCGGCTGGAGGCCGCTGGGCTGCACCCTCGGGTGCTCGACTCCGGCACGGGGCTCATGTGCGACGTTGGTACCTGGGACGGGGTGCGTCCCATGCTGGCGATCCGCGCCGACATCGACGCCCTGCCCATCCCGGACACGAAGACGGGCGTGCCCTACCGCTCGACCGTCCCCGACCGTGCCCACGCCTGCGGCCACGACGTCCACACCACCACCGTGCTCGGCGCGGGCCTGGTCCTCGCCGAGCTCGACCGGCAGGGCCTGCTGCCCAACGCCGTGCGGCTGATCTTCCAGCCGGCCGAGGAGGTGCTGCCCGGCGGCGCCGCCGACGCGATCGAGTCCGGCGTCCTGACCGGAGTGGGCCGGATCATCGCGGTGCACTGCGACCCCCGGGTCGACGCGGGCCGGATCGGGCTGCGCGCCGGCGCCATCACCTCGGCCTGCGACCGGCTCGAGGTCACGCTCGACGGGCCCGGCGGACACACCGCCCGCCCCCACCTCACCACCGACCTGGTCACCGCGGCCGCCAAGATCGTCACCGAGGTCCCGGCCGTGCTGTCCCGCCGCGTCGACGCCCGCGCCGGGCTCGCCGTCACCTGGGGGCGCATCGAGTCCGGCCACGCCTGCAACGTCATCCCGCAGCACGCCGAGCTCTCCGGCACGGTCCGCTGCCTCGACCTGCACGCCTGGCGCGAGGCGCCCGACCTGGTGCACGCCGCGATCGACGAGGTCGCCACGCTCCACCGCGCCAAGTCGCAGATCAACTACGTCCGCGGGGTCCCGCCGGTCGTCAACGACCCCGTGATGACCGACCTCCTGCGCGACGCCCAAGCCGCCCGCCGCGGAATGGACGCGATCGAGGACACCGAGCAGAGCCTCGGCGGCGAGGACTTCTCCTGGTACCTGGAGCACGTCCCCGGCGCGATGGCACGGCTCGGGGTGCGGCCTCCGGGATCGGGTGCGAGGCTCGACCTGCACCGAGGGGACTTCGATGTGGACGAGGAGGCGATCCGGGTGGGGGTGGAGCTGTTCACCGCGGCCGCCCTGCTCGACGGTCACCGCTCCTGACGGCGACGCGGTCACCGTTCGTAGTGCTCGACGGCCGATTGCCGGGGCTCGATCGCCACCGTTCGTAATCGGACAGTTCACCGTTCGTTCGCCCTACGCGTCGATCCGATAACGGCTGTCGAACTCGTCTTTACCTGACATCTACGCGCGTTACGATCGCCGCGAACCCAGCGCCGGAAGTGGCGCTTTCGGTCAGGTTTAGAAGGAGCCTCCCAGTGCGCCGGATCACCAGGATCGCCACCGTGGGCATAGCGTCCGCGGCTCTCGCACTGTCCGCCACCGCGTGTGGCGGCAAGACGTCGTCCGAGGCTGGCTCGGACAGCGGCACCAAGGCCGCCCTCGCCTACGACATCGGTGGTCGCGGCGACCAGTCGTTCAACGACGCCGCCTTCGCCGGTCTGGAGAAGGCGGAGAAGGAGCTCGGTGTCAAGGGCACCGAGGCCGAGCCCAGCGAGGGCGAGGGCGACCCGGACAAGGTCCAGCGCCTCACCTCCCTGGCCCGCGCCGGCAACAACCCGGTGATCGGTGTCGGCTTCGCCTACGCCCCGGCCATCGCCGAGGTCGCGCCGAAGTTCCCGAAGACCACCTTCGGGCTCATCGACGACACCTCGAAGACCGGCAAGAACATCGCCAACCTGGTCTTCAACGAGGAGCAGGGCTCCTACCTGGCCGGCGTCGCCGCCGCCAAGGTGACCAAGTCCAACACCGTCGGCTTCATCGGCGGCGTCGAGACCCCGCTGATCAAGAAGTTCGAGGCGGGCTTCGTCCAGGGCGTCAAGGACACCAACAAGAACGTCAACGTCAAGGTCCAGTACCTGACGCAGCCGCCGGACTTCGGTGGCTTCTCCAAGCCCGACCTGGGCAAGGCCGCCGCGCAGGGCCAGATCGACGCGGGCGCCGACGTGATCTACGCCGCCGCCGGTCTCGCCGGCTCGGGCTCCATCGAGGCCGCCGCCAAGGCGAAGAAGTGGGCCATCGGCGTCGACTCCGACCAGTACAACCAGGCGGGTCTCGCCCAGTACAAGGAGTCCATCCTCACCTCGGTGACCAAGGACGTCACGGGCGCGGTCTACAACCTGATCAAGTCGGTCAAGGACGGCAAGCCGCAGTCCGGTGAGATCCGCTACGGCCTCGACAAGAACGGCGTGGGCCTGGCCACCTCCAACCCGGCCTTCACCAAGATGACGGACGTCGTCGCCGCGGTCGACAAGGCCAAGGCCGACATCATCGCCGGCAAGATCACGGTCAAGACCGCTCCGTAACCGAGCGGCCGGGACCAGCCGCGGGTCCGGAGAGGGTGGCGAGCGCTGCCCCTCCGGACCCCGGACCGGGTTCTGGCCATCGGTTTTTGCTATTCGGCATCGCTACGCGCGTAGAACCATGCCCGGCGCGATAACTTCGCCCCGCCCCCCTGCCGCTGCGACAGCCCCCTGCCCTGCCCTCGCTCCTTTCCCGCCAAGGAGAGTGCGTCATCAACGCGTCCAGTCCGTCATCGCCGCCGGCTGCTGCCGTAGAACTGCGCGGCATCACCAAGCGCTTCCCCGGCGTCGTCGCCAACCACGACATCGACATCACCATCCGCAAGGGCACCGTCCATGCCCTCGTCGGTGAGAACGGTGCCGGCAAGTCGACCCTGATGAAGATCCTCTACGGCATGCAGAAGCCGGACGAGGGCACCATCACCATCGACGGCGCACAGGTCAGCTTCCACAGCCCGGCCGACGCCATCGCCACCGGCATCGGCATGGTCCACCAGCACTTCATGCTGGCCGACAACCTCACGGTGCTGGAGAACGTCGTCCTCGGCGGCGAGAAGCTGTACGGCATCGGCGCCAAGGCTCGTAAGAAGATCAAGGAGATCTCGGACGCGTACGGGCTGAACATCCGCCCGGACGTCCTCGTCGAGGAGCTCGGCGTCGCCGACCGCCAGCGCGTGGAGATCCTCAAGGTCCTCTACCGCGGCGCACGCACCCTCATCCTCGACGAGCCGACCGCCGTGCTCGTCCCGCAGGAGGTCGACGCGCTCTTCGACAACCTGCGCGAGCTCAAGGCCGAGGGCCTCACCGTCATCTTCATCTCCCACAAGCTGGGCGAGGTCCTGTCGGTGGCCGACGACATCACGGTCATCCGCCGCGGTACGACGGTGGGCACCGCCGACCCGCGCACCACCACGCCGAAGCAGCTCGCCGAGCTGATGGTCGGCAGCGAGCTGCCCTCGCCCGAGACCCGCGAGTCGACCGTCACCGACGTGCCGATGCTCGGCGTGGACAAGCTGCGGCTGACCGCGACCGACCCCGACGGCGTCGTCCGCGAGGTACTCGCCGGCATCAGCTTCACCATCCACAAGGGCGAGGTCATGGGCATCGCCGGCGTCGAGGGCAACGGCCAGACCGAGCTCATCGAGGCCCTGATGGGCATGCGCGACCCCGACGGCGGTGTGATCACCCTCGACGGCGCCGACATCTCGCACGCGCCGACCCGCAAGCGCCGCGAGGGCGGCATCGGCTACATCCCCGAGGACCGCCACCGGCACGGCATCCTCCTGGAGTCCCCGCTCTGGGAGAACCGCATCCTCGGCCACGTCACCGAGCGCCCCAACAGCAGGCACGGCCTGCTCGACCTCAAGGCCGCCCGCAAGGACACCGAGCGGATCGTCCGCGAGTACGACGTCCGCACCCCCGGCATCGAGGTCACCGCGGCCTCCCTCTCCGGCGGCAACCAGCAGAAGCTGATCGTCGGCCGCGAGATGAGCCACGCGCCCAAGCTGCTCATCGCCGCCCACCCCACCCGCGGCGTGGACGTCGGCGCCCAGGCGCAGATCTGGGACCAGATCCGCGAGGCGCGCCGCGAGGGCCTGGCAGTGCTGCTGATCTCCGCCGACCTGGACGAGCTCATCGGGCTCTCCGACACCCTGCGGGTGATGTACCGCGGCCGGCTGGTCGCGGACGCCGACCCCGCCACGATCACCCCGGAGGAGCTGGGCTCGGCCATGACCGGCGCCGCCACCGGCCACCTTGAGCACGACGAGCAGCCTGAGAACGGTGAGGGCCGATGAGGAAATTCGACAAGGACCGGCTGATCCTGGGCTTCGCCGGGCCGGCGCTCGCCCTGGTCGTGGCCTTCCTGCTCACGTCGGTGGTGCTGCTCCTGTCGGGCCGTGACCCGATCGAGCCGTACCAGCTGATGTTCGACAGCGCCGAATTCACCGACGTACAGGTGCTGATCATCAACCAGACCGGTACGTACTACCTCGCCGCGCTCGCCGTCGCCATCGGCTTCCGGATGAACCTCTTCAACATCGGCGTGGACGGCCAGTACCGCCTCGCGGTGATGCTCGCCGCCGTCGTCGGCGCCTCCGTCGAGCTGCCGGGACCGCTCCACGTGCTGCTGATCGTGGTCGTCGCCATGCTGGTCGGTGCCATGTGGGCCGGTATCGCGGGCGTCCTGAAGACCACCCGCGGGGTCAGCGAGGTCGTCTCCACGATCATGCTCAACGCGATCGCCACCAGCCTGATCGCCTGGATGATCCTGCCCGCCAACCTCGGTGTGCAGCTGCCGGGCTCCAACGACCTGACCACGGGCGAGATCGCCGAGTCCGGCTGGGTCCCGGGTGTGGAGCTCGAGGGCGGTTCG
This sequence comes from Streptomyces sp. NPDC059909, assembly GCF_042730885.1. Taxonomy (NCBI): domain Bacteria; kingdom Bacillati; phylum Actinomycetota; class Actinomycetes; order Kitasatosporales; family Streptomycetaceae; genus Streptomyces; species Streptomyces sp. NPDC059909. The sequence continues at coordinate 64,739 of NZ_JBHWKX010000015.1, read as the reverse complement.
ATCTACGGCTTCACCGTCGTCGCCTTCGCGCTGGGCATCGTCTACTGGTTCGTGCTGAACCGCACCCGCTTCGGCTTCGACCTGCGCGCCACCGGCGCCAGCGAGTCCGCCGCCCGGGCCAGCGGTGTCGACTCCAAGAAGATGATCCTCACCGCCATGCTGATCTCCGGTGCGGTCGCGGGTCTTGCCGGTCTGCCGCTGCTGCTGGGCCAGACCCACACGTACAGCCTGAGCTTCCCGGTCGGCGTCGGCTTCACGGGCATCACCATTGCCCTGCTCGGCCGCAACAACCCGATCGGCATCTTCTTCGCCGCACTGCTCATCTCCTTCCTGGAGAAGACCTCGGCCGACCTGGACCAGTTCGGCTACGAGAAGGAGATCGCCACGATCATGCAGGGCCTGATCGTGATCTCGGTCGTCGTGTCCTACGAGCTCGTCCGTCAGTACGGACTCCGCCGTCAGCAGCAGAAGGTCGGCGAGGAGCTTGCCGCCCAGGCCCGCAAGAACAAGGAGGTGGCCGCGTGACCACCACGGCCGTTCCGGCCGGCGCGGCGCCCATCAAGCGCGCCCGCCGCACCCTGTCCGTTCCCATGATCCTGCTCATCATCGCGGGCGGCCTTGCGCTGTTCTCGCTGGTCCGCGTGATCAGCGGCGCGAACGACCTCACCTCCGTCGGCCAGGTCTCCGGCGCGCTCCAGCTGGCCGTGCCGATCGGTCTCGCCGGTCTCGGCGGTCTGTGGGCCGAGCGCGCGGGCGTCGTCAACATCGGCCTCGAAGGCATGATGATCATGGGCACCTGGTTCGGCGCCTGGGCGGGCTACCAGTGGGGCCCGTGGACCGGCGTCCTGCTGGGCATCGTCGGCGGCGCGCTCGGCGGCCTGCTGCACGCGATCATGACGGTGACGTTCAACGTCAACCACATCGTCTCCGGTGTGGCGATCAACATCCTCGCCGTCGGCGCCACCCGCTACCTGTCGAACTTCACCTTCGCCGAGGCCCCGGGCGGCTCCTCCAAGCAGTCCCCCCGCATCGAGCAGATCGCCGACATCACCATCCCCGGTCTGTCGGACGGACTGTCCGATCTCCAGGCCAAGCACTGGTTCTTCGTCTCCGACCTCGCGGGCGTCCTCGGCGGCCTGGTCACCAACCTGTCGGTGCTGACGGTCGTCGCGCTGCTGCTCGTCCCCGCCACCTGGTGGATCCTGTGGCGCACCGGCTTCGGCCTGCGTCTGCGGTCCTGCGGTGAGAACCCGGTCGCCGCGGAGTCCCTCGGCGTCAACGTGTACAAGTACAAGTACATCGCCGTGATCGTCTCCGGCGGTCTCGCCGGACTCGCAGGCGCCTTCCTCGTCATCGTCTCCACCGGCATCTACCAGGAGGGCCAGACCGGCGGCCGCGGCTACATCGGCCTCGCCGCGATGATCTTCGGCAACTGGATGCCGGGCGGGCTCGCCCTGGGCGCCGGGCTCTTCGGCTTCACCGACAGCCTCAAGCTGCGCGGCGGCGCCGAGAACGTCCACGCCATGCTCCTGCTCGTCGCGATCCTGCTGGTGCTCGCCTTCGCCTGGCAGCTGTACAAGAAGAAGCACTGGCAGGCCGGGATCTGCCTGGGCGTCTCCGGGCTCCTGTTCGCCTGGTACGCGCTCACCGACTCGCTGCCGAGCCAGTTCGTCGACGCCGCGCCGTACGTCACGACGCTGCTGGTGCTCGCCCTGTCGGCGCAGCGACTGCGGATGCCCAAGGCGGACGGCCTGCCCTACAAGAAGGGCCAGGGCAAGTGACGTCCGAGCCGGCCGCCGGCGCCGCCGAATCCGCCGTGTGGGAGACCCTGCGCGAGGCGGCGCGGGACGCGATGTCCCACGCGTACGCCCCGTACTCGGGCTACCCCGTCGGCGCGGCGGCCCGCGTCGACGACGGCCGCACGGTCAGCGGCTGCAACGTCGAGAACGCCTCGTACGGGCTGTCCCTGTGCGCCGAGTGCGGTCTCGTCTCGCAGCTTCAGGCCACGGGCGGCGGCCGGCTCACGCACTTCATCTGCGTGGACGGCAAGGGCGAGATCCTGATGCCGTGCGGGCGCTGCCGTCAGCTGCTCTACGAGTTCGGCGGCCCCGGACTGCTGCTGGAGACCGCGGTGGGCATCCTCCGGCTCTCCGACATGCTTCCCCAGGCCTTCGGCCCGGAGAAGCTCGGCCCCGGCACACTGGGCTGAGACAGGGCCCAGGGCACCGCTCAGCACGGACCCGGGGGCTCCCCTCCCCCCCGCCGAGGGGGCGGGCCACCCTTTTCCTCCCCCGTTTTTCCCCCCCCCGACCCCCCAACCCACAAACCCCACCCCCCCTCCC
>NZ_JBHWKX010000015.1:0-62387 GCF_042730885.1 Streptomyces sp. NPDC059909 | reverse complement strand
GCGCCGGCCACACGGCCGGCGAGAAGACGCGGCGGCGCCCCCCCCCCCACCAACCTCGGCTGGGGGGCCGGAACAACCGGGGCTCACCCAGGGCTACCCGGCACACCCAACCCCCCCCCCCCCCCCCCCTCCGGGGGGGTCCCCGAGCCACTTTCGTACTACCTGGTTCGTACCCGGAAGGACCCCGAAGCACATGGACGCCATCTCCGTCATCCGCACCAAGCGGGACCGCGGCGAACTCACCCCCGAGCAGATCGACTGGGTCATCGACGCCTACACCCGCGGCGAGGTCGCCGACGAGCAGATGTCCGCGCTGGCGATGGCGATCCTGCTCAACGGCATGAACCGCGCCGAGATCGCCCGCTGGACCGCAGCGATGATCGCGTCCGGCGAGCGCATGGACTTCTCGACGCTGTCCCGCCCGACCGCCGACAAGCACTCCACCGGCGGCGTCGGCGACAAGATCACCCTGCCGCTGGCCCCCCTCGTGGCGGCGTGCGGCGCGGCCGTGCCCCAGCTGAGCGGCCGCGGTCTCGGCCACACCGGCGGCACCCTCGACAAGCTGGAGTCCATCCCCGGCTGGCGGGCGCTGCTGTCCAACGAGGAGATGCTGCACGTCCTCGACACGACCGGCGCGGTCATCTGCGCGGCGGGTGACGGCCTGGCCCCCGCCGACAAGAAGCTCTACGCGCTGCGCGACGTCACCGGCACCGTCGAGGCCATCCCGCTGATCGCCTCCTCCATCATGTCGAAGAAGATCGCCGAGGGCACCGGCTCGCTGGTCCTGGACGTCAAGGTCGGCTCCGGCGCATTCATGAAGAACATCGAGGACGCGCGGGAGCTCGCCTCCACCATGGTCGGTCTGGGCACGGACCACGGCGTGAAGACCGTCGCCCTGCTCACCGACATGTCGACCCCGCTCGGCCTCACCGCGGGCAACGCCCTCGAGGTCCGCGAGTCGGTGGAGGTGCTGGCGGGCGGCGGCCCGGCCGACGTCGTCGAGCTGACCCTCGCGCTGGCCCGGGAGATGCTCGACGCGGCCGGCATCAAGGACGCGGACCCGGCGAAGGCCCTCGCCGACGGCTCCGCCATGGACGTCTGGCGCCGCATGATCGCGGCCCAGGGCGGCGACCCCGACGCGGCGCTCCCGGTCGCCCGCGAGCAGCACGTCGTGACGGCCCCGTCCTCGGGTGTCCTCACCCGCCTCGACGCGTACGGCGTCGGCGTCGCCGCCTGGCGCCTCGGCGCGGGCCGCGCCCGCAAGGAGGACCCGGTCCAGGCGGGCGCGGGCATCGAACTCCACGCCAAGCCGGGCGACACCGTCACCGCGGGCGCCCCGCTGCTGACGCTCCACACGGACACCCCGGAGAAGTTCGACTACGCCCTGCAGTCCCTGGAGGGCGCGTACGACATCGCCCCGGCGGGCACGGCGTACGAACCGAGCCCGGTCGTGCTGGAGCGCATCGCCTGAGGCGGGTGGCACGGGCCGATGAGTTCCGGGCGTGGCGCCGGTCTACTCGATGTGGACAGCATGCGGCAGCCGATCGTTCTCGAGCTCATCGGCCGGGTCACCCCGGCCGATGTGCCGCTTCTGTGCGCATCGTTGCAGGCACAGGTCGTCACCGCCGCCGAGGCCGGCGACGTGATCTGCGAGGCCGGCGGCCTCACCGTCGCCGACCTCACGGCCGTCAACGCCATCGCCCGGCTGCGGCTCACGGCGGGTCGGCTCGGCCGCGGGCTGCGGCTGAGGAACGCCGGGCCCGAACTCCTCGCGCTGCTCCACTTCGTCGGGCTCGGCGACGACGACTCGGGCCCCGACCCGGACCGGCCGCCGGTGCTCAGTCCTCGCGGCTGAGACGGTCGGGCAGACCGAACAGCGGGAACCACCGCTTGGTGTCCAGGAAGAAGTCCATCCCGCCGATCCTGCCGTCCGAGATCTCCAGGACGATCAGCGCCCACGGCTCGTACCCCTCGCCGTCCTGGCTCGGGTGGTACTGCGCGAACGCCGGCGAGCCGTTCGCCACGGTCGGGACCAGCTTCGAGCCGCGGCACACCTCGCCGACACCGAGCATCCAGCCCACGATGTCCTCATGGCCGCGCAGCCACAGGTCGTACGGCGGCATGGACATCGTCGCGTCATCGCGGAGCAGCGCGGTCAGCGCGTTCATGTCGTACCCCTCGAAGGCCGCGACATAGCGCTCCAGGAGCTGCTGCTGCTCCTCGTCGAGCGGGTCCGCGGGGTCGGACTCCCGGGGCTCGGACTCGGCGAGGGTGGCGCGGGCGCGCTGCAGGGCACTGTTGACCGAGGCGACCGACGTGCCGAGCAACTCGGCGACCTCGGCGGCCTTCCAGGCCAGCACCTCGCGCAGGATGAGCACGGCGCGCTGCTTGGGCGGCAGATGCTGCAGCGCCGCGACGAACGCCAGCCGGATCGACTCCCGCTCGACCGTCCTGTCGGCCGGATCGGCCACCGACGGCAGCACGCGCCCGTCCGGCACCGGCTCCAGCCAGGTGATCTCCGGACGGGCATTGAGCTGGGCCTGCGCCACCGGCGTCGCGGCGGTCAGGTCCATCGGGCGGGCCCGGCGATTGCCCGCGTTCAGCATGTCCAGGCACACGTTCGTCGCGATGCGGTACAGCCACGAGCGCAGGGACGATCTCCCCTCGAACTTCTCGAAGCTCTTCCAGGCACGGACCATCGTGTCCTGGACGGCGTCCTCCGCTTCGAAGGCGGAGCCCAGCATCCGGTAGCAGTAGCCGGTCAGCTCCGTCCGGTACTGCTCCAGCCGGGAGTCGAGATCCTGCGTCGTTGCCAGATCACTCATCGGGTCCACCCCTGTCGCCCTTGGCACCAGCCCTTCGGACGCTACAGGAGGGGACTGACAATGGGGTCAGGTTCCGGGCTTGCGCCCGTAGACGTAGACGTCGTCCCCGTTCTTCAGCAGGCCCCAGTACGCTTTCGCGTCCGCCGGCCGCATGTTGACGCAGCCGCCGGAGCCGGGCGGGTTGTACATCGACTTGGTGACCGAGTGGAACGCGATGCCGCCGTCGAAGAACTGCGAGTACGGCATCCACACGTGGTAGATCGTCGACCAGTGGTTGAGGCTGCGGTAGTAGATCCTCTTCGAGCCGGTCCGGGTCTCCGCCCCGTCCCGCCCGGTCCGCACCGGCACCGGACCGTACTTCAGCTTGGAGCCGTCCTGGATCCAGCTCAGCTGCCGGGTCAGGTCCACGCAGGCGATGCGGCCCTTGTTGGTCGGACACTTGCCGGCCTTGTTGGGATTGTTGCCGGCCGCCCGCTGCGCCAGCATCGTGCTCATCGTGCGCCAGGTGATCGGCCCGGCGTAGCCCAGCGTCGGCGTGATGCCGTGCTTGGCCTGGAACGCCTTGATCGCCTGGCAGTCGCTCGACGACTGCCTTCCGTCGACGCGGAGGCCGAGGAACTGCTCGACCTGCTTCTGGTACGGGCCGGTGCTCAAGTTGCACGAGGCGGCCTGTGCCGGGGCGGCGCCGAGCGCCAGCGTCAGCGGCACCACCATCCCCGTGATGCCGAGGGCGACGCCGCCCCGTCTCCGTATGTTCCTTCTGCTCCTTGCACGTTCCACGGTCACCAACTCCCCAGTGGCACAGAGCGGTTGCTCTCACCGTTGGACGCTTGCAGGCGTGCCGGAGTTGCAGGGAAGTTGCCGTGGATTTCCGGAGATTTCCTCAGCGGTGGGCGGCGGCCGTCCGCAGGACCGGCCGGCGCTCCTTCGCGCGGGCCGCGTACGACCCGAACAGCGTGATCGACACGACGCCGAGGACCGCGAGCAGCCCCAGCAGGACCGTGCCCGCCCAGCCGCCGGAGTGGAAGGCGACCGCGCCGAGCGTGCCGCCCGCGCTGCTGCCCAGGTAGTACGCCGACTGGTAGAGCGCCGACGCCTGGGCGCGGCCGGTCTTCGCGGTGCGGCTCACCTCGGAGGAGGCGACCGCGTGGCCCGCGAAGAAGCCCGCGGTGATGAGCACCAGGCCGAGCAGGACCGCGGTCAGGGAGTCCGAGAGGGAGAGCAGCAGGCCCGCCGCCGTCGTACCGACCGCGAGATACAGCGCGCCGCGCCGGCCCATGCGGCCGACGAGCTTGGCGGCCGCGGCGGAGGAGAGCGTACCGACCAGATAGACGAGGAAGACCGAACCGACCGCGCCCTGGGGCAGGTTGAAGGGGGCGTCGACGAGGCGGTAGCCGATCATCGTGTAGACCGCGCCGAAGACGGTCATGAAGAGCGCGCCGATCCCGTACAGCCGCATCAGCAGCGGGTCCGAGAGGTGGCCGCGGACGGTCTCCGCCAGCGCGCGCGGGTTCAGCGAACCGGGCGCGAAGTGCCGTGCCTTCGGCAGCAGCAGCCGGAAGGCTACCGTGCAGACCACGGCCATCAGACCGACCGCGGCGAGCGCCGCCCGCCAGCCCCACAACTGGGCGACCCAGCCGGTGACGATCCGGCCGCTCATGCCGCCGATGCTGTTGCCCGCCACGAACAGTCCGATCGCGGCGATGAGCGCCTTCGGCCGCACCTCCTCGGCGAGGTACGCCATCGCCGATGCCGGGATCCCGGCCAGCGCCGCACCCTGCACCGCGCGCAGGGCGACCAGCCACTCCAGGCCGGGCGCGAACGGCACCAGCAGTCCGACCACGGTCGCGACCACCAGCGACACCGTCATCAGCCGCACCCGCCCGAAGCGCTCGGAGAGCGCGCTCAGCGGCAGCACGCACAGGGCCAGGGCGCCGGTGGCCGCGGAGACCGTCCAGCTGGCCGCGCTCGCGGTGACCCCGAAGCCGGCGGAGACGGCGGGCAGCAGGGCCTGCGTGGAGTAGAGGAGGGCGAAGGTGGCGACGCCCGCGGCGAAGAGCGCGAAGCTCATGCGGCGGTAGCCGGGCAGGCCGGGGGCGAGGCGCGAGTCGGTGGTCGTGGGGGACGGCGAGGTGAGGGCACCCACGGCGGTGGGCGCCCCGGTACTGGCGGAAGGCATATCTCGAAGGTAGGTGCCCCATTCTGATGCGTCCAATGCATGGAACGGCTTTAATCGTTCCCATGGCGCATGAATACAGCTCAGAGGCTCGCGTGTCACTGAACAGTTACGAAGAAGACATGCGGCTGCTGCTCGCTCCGCGCCTCGCGTACTTCGCGGGCGTGGCCCGGCACGAGCACGTGACCAGGGCGGCGCAGGAGCTGGCCGTGCCGCAGTCGACGCTCTCGCGGGCGATGGTCCGGCTCGAACAGGACCTGGGAGTGGCGCTGTTCACGCGCAAGGGGCGGACGGTGTCGCTGACGGCCGCGGGCCGCACCTTCCTCGTGTCCGTGGAGCGGGCCCTCACGGAGGTCGAACGGGCCGCGGAGTCGGTACGGGCCGACGCGGACCCCTCCGGCGGCAAGGTCGCCTTCGGCTTCCTGCACACCATGGGCTCGGAGACGGTGCCCGAGCTGATCCGCGCCTTCCGCGTCGACCATCCCCGGGTGCGCTTCACGCTCGTCCAGAACTACGGCGAGGCGATGATCGAGCGCCTGCGCGCCGGCGACCTCGACCTGTGTCTCACCTCGCCGATCCCGGACGCCCCGGACCTGGTCGCCCGCCGCCTCGACGAGCAGCGCCTGCGCCTGGTGGTCCCCGACGACCACCGCCTCGCCACCCGCAAGCGCGTCCGCCTGGCGGAGGCCGCGGACGAGACCTTCGTGACCCTGGAGCCCGGCTACGGCCTGCGCCGCATCACGGACGCGCTGTGCGCCGAGGCGGGCTTCACACCGCGCGTCGCCTTCGAGGGCGAGGAGGCCGAGACCCTGCGCGGCCTCGTCGCCGCGGGCCTCGGCGTGGCCCTGCTCCCGCCGCCCGCGGTGCCGCGCCCGGGCGTCGTCGAGCTGACGGTGACCGCGCCGCGCGCGGTGCGCGAGATCGGTGTCGCCTGGCTCGACGGGCATCCGGACACGGCGCCGGTGGCGGAGTTCAAGAAGTTCCTTCTGTCGCGTCGCGGGAATCTCCTGCCGGACTGACGGGGCGCGCCAGGTGGAGACCGCTACCGCGATGGTCACCATCCCACAGGAGAGCCGTCACACCGCTTCGCCCGCGAGAAGGACCAACGGTCACGCCGACGTGCGGGTCCCATAGCTCTCCGGGTGTGTGGTGGTTCAGCCGGACGCGGGCTTCGAGGGGCCCACTCCGTCGGATGGCGCGGCTGTCTCGGCGGGCGTCTTCCCGCTCGGGTCCTGTGTCGGCGCCGGCAGGATGGTGAGGTGCCAACTCCCGCCATCACGAGTGATGGTGAGACTCTCGCTGTAGTCGGCGCCCTTGCTGTCCCGGGCAGTGATCTTCGCGGACCCGACGTCGGGCCGAGATCGTAACTGATCCGGATGTCCTCGACCTTGAGGCCGCGGCCGCCCTTCTCCTTGATGATCTTCTGTGCATCCCGCTCGGCGTCAGCGCCGGTAGCTCCGTCCAACTTCAGCAGGGCGTCCGCGTCTCGGTCGTTGAGGGCGGTGATGTACGCCTCTGCCGTCTCGCGGTCACCGCTCGCCTTCGACCCGGAGTCGCCGCTGTCGCACCCGGTCAGGGCGAGCAACGCGGCGAGGGTGACGCCGACGAAATAGCGCCTCTTCATGTGTCCCTCACAGGTGGTTCAGCCTGGGTGTCAGGCAGGACGGTCTCAGGTCCGGTGCGCGTACCAGGCCGCGTTCGGATGGTCAGCGAGCAGCTTGCGGAGGCTCTTGTTGTGAGTGTTCCCCGTGTGGTAGGTGAGGTAATGGGTACCTCTGTAGACCTTGGTGACGACCATGGTGTGATCGATGACGTTGTCGCTCCGAGGCCTCCAGTTCGCCTGAAGCACGTCGGCGAGGGCGAGCTTCCGCACATTGTCGAGGAACTTGGTCCGCTTGGAGTGCTTGAGCGCGAACCAGTACCAGTTCTCGGCACCAGCCCAGGTGTAGCTCGTGTTCCAGGCGTGGCTTCCGTAGAACCACTTCCTGTTGTCCTTGCGGCTCATGACACTGCCCGACGTCGCCCGCCAACCGCCGGCCCACATCACCTGGGAGATGAAGTTCGTGCAGTCGTTGCCGTACGTGCGCCAGTCATCGCTCGGCGTTTTCCAGTACTTGTCGGCGTAGCGCACCATCGCGCTGTAGTTGTACGAAGCGGCCGCCGCAGAAGCCTGCAGGCCGGGAACCGCCTTTGGGGGCACCGAGCCGCTCGGCGGCTCGATGGTCATCCGTGCCCCTCGACGGCATGGTGGCGCGGGTGCCGACGTCCACCGCGTATCAGGCCTTGTTGCCTGTCGCGTCCCCGCGCGCCGGCCGGGGCGACCCGTTTACGGGGGCCGTACGAGGCGTCAGTGAAGAGGCGTCAGGGTGGAAGGCGGCAGCGCCGGGCCGCACGTCCGGGGGCGCCCCCCGATCGCCCTCAGCGCCGCAGCGATCGCCCGAAGCCCGCCGCGAGCGGCATCCTCAGTCCCAGCGGCGGCGGAGCCGCCAGCGCGTCCGCGACCGGGCGGGCGTACGCGCGCGAGAAGAGCGCACCGAGGACGAAGTCGGCGGCCAGCGCTTGGACTTCGGCCTGGTACTGACGCAGGGAGTGGCCGTCGGAGTGCACCTCGAAACGGCAGGTGTCGCGGTTGGTCTTCTTGGCGCGCTCGGCCAGGCGGTAGGAGAGCTCCGGATCGGTACGGGCGTCGTTCGTGCCGTGGACTATGAGGACCTGGCGGCCGACGAGCTGTTTCACCGGTTCGGGTTGCACCGCGACGTCGTCCTCGGGAAGCCAAGGGGCGAGGGCGACCACGGAGTTGACGGCCCCGTGCCCGGCGGCGTGCAGGGCGGCGCGGCCGCCCATGCCGTGCCCGGCGAGGCACACGGGGACGTCCCCGTACCGCCGTACCGCCTCGTCCGCCGCCCACGCCGCGTCCGCGGCGAGCCGCGCGTCGGGACCGTTCCAGCCACGCCCGCGGTAGCGCACGACGTGGGCGACGAGGCCGTCCTCGCGTCCCGCCCGCGCCAGCGAGCGCGCCAGCGGCAGCGCGGCCGCGTGCGACACGGCCGACGGCCCCCGGCCCGACTCCGGTTCACCGTCCGGGAGCAGCAGCACCACCCCGCTCACGGCCCCGTCCACGGGCGCAGGACCGGACACCGTCCCCCGGACCGGCCGCCCCAGCCTCGGCCCTACCACTGAGCCGCCTCCCCGCGTTACGCTCGCTTCGAGCCGGGCCCGTGCCGCCTTGGCCTTCCCGGCCGAACGTCCCCACCGCTGGGGCAGTGCGTGGTGTGCCATGGCAGAACAGTCTCAGAAGTGCAGGTGTACTCCACCCGTCCGCACGGTCACTGTTACGTATCGACGGGTGGTTCGTGGAGCTGCCCTCTACGCGCGTAGGGATTAGAGTGCGGAGATGACGAGGCAGACCACCCATGTGTCATCCCGGGGAACCGCCCCCGGACCTGAGAGGCCCACCGCGGACCAGATCCGCCGCGCCCCGAAGGTGCTCCTGCACGACCACCTCGACGGCGGGCTGCGCCCCGGCACGATCATCGATCTCGCCCGTGACGCGGGCTACGAGTCCCTCCCGGAGAACGAGCCCGACAAGCTCGGCATCTGGTTCCACGAGGCCGCCGACTCCGGCTCGTTGGAGCGGTACCTGGAGACGTTCGCCCACACCTGCGCCGTCATGCAGACCCGTGAGGCGCTCAAGCGCGTCGCCGTCGAGTGCGCCGAGGACCTCGCCGAGGACGGTGTCGTCTACGCCGAGGTGCGCTACGCCCCCGAGCAGCACCTGGAGGCCGGCCTGACCCTCGAAGAGGTCGTCGAGGCCGTCAACGAGGGCTTCCGTGAAGGCGAGCGCCGCGCCCGGGCGAGCGGACACCGCATCCGCGTCGGCGCCATGCTCACCGCCATGCGGCACGCCGCCCGTGCGCTGGAGATCGCCGAACTGGCCAACCGCTACCGGGACTCCGGCGTCGTCGGCTTCGACATCGCGGGCGCCGAGGCGGGCTACCCGCCCACCCGCCACCTCGACGCCTTCGAATACCTCAAGCGCGAGAACAACCACTTCACCATCCACGCGGGCGAGGCCTTCGGGCTGCCGTCGATCTGGCAGGCCCTCCAGTGGTGCGGCGCGGACCGACTCGGCCACGGCGTCCGCATCATCGACGACATCGAGGTCGCCGCCGACGGCACGGTGAAGCTCGGCCGTCTCGCCGCGTACGTACGCGACAAGCGCATCCCGCTGGAGATGTGCCCGACGTCCAATCTGCAGACCGGTGCGGCCGCCTCGTACGAGGAGCACCCCATCGGACTGCTGCGCCGGCTCCACTTCCGGACGACCGTCAACACGGACAACCGGCTGATGAGCAACACCAGCATGAGCCGTGAATTCGAGCTGCTGTCCGAGGCGTTCGGCTACACGCTCGACGACATGCAGTGGTTCACCGTCAATGCGATGAAGTCCGCGTTCATTCCTTTCGATGAACGCCTCGCGATGATCAATGACGTGATCAAGCCCGGCTATGCGGAGCTGAAGTCCGAATGGCTGTTCAGCCAGACCGTCACGACCAGCGGGTCTCCCTCCGGCGAGAGCTGAGCGCGGACATACGCAGAGGGCCGGGAGCGTCAACTCCCGGCCCTTTTCTCCGACGCGGCCGTTTGCGGGGCGGAGTTCGCGCTGGCTAGCTTGCAAAGCCGCTCATATTCCCCCTCCCCAAGGAAAAGTCGCTGATGAAGCACGCTGCCAAGACCCTCGGTGTCGCCGCGCTCGGTGCCGCCTTCGCCGCTGCCACTGCCGGCACGGCCTCCGCCGCCCCGCAGCTCCCCGAGGTCGGCACCCCGCTCAACGCCGTCTCCCTCCTCCAGGACCAGGCGGTCGCCTCCGCCGTCCAGCAGGCCGCCGAAGGCGTCGGCCCGAACGCGCTGCCGCCGGGCGCCACCGAGCAGGCCACTGGTCTCCTCGGTCCCGCGGGGGCGGCCGCCGGCCTCCTCGGCGGTCTGCCGCTGCGCTGACCCGCGGATGACAGATGGGGCGCACACCCGGTTCCGGGTGTGCGCCCCAGCGTGCTGTCACGGCGCCGTCACCAGGCGGTCGACGCGCTCTTCTCGGCCGGCAGCAGCAGCCACAGCGCCAGGTAGATCAGGAACTGCGGGCCGGGCAGCAGACACGAGACCACGAAGATCACGCGCATCGTGGTCGCGGAGGTGCCGAAGCGCCGTGCCAGCGCTGCGCACACTCCGCCGATCATGCGTCCGTCACGGGGGCGGGTAAGTGCGGCCATGGTGGGCTCCTCGAGTCCTCGGCCGGGAGCCACTCCACTGTGCTCCCGATGACTCCATGCTGCCGCCGCGAAGGGGGACGAAGCGTCGCTCTACGGGGCGATCCCGACCCTGGGAATCGTCGGGGTCGGCCCCTGAGAGGCGTCGTCCCGGAGCAGGGGTTTCCGTTGCTTCCCGGGGTCCGCGGACGGCCCGCGCCGCCTGCGCCGCAGCCGGGCGCGGCCCGCCGGGACGACCGCCAGATGGGCCAGGGCGACGCCGGCCGTGTTCAGGAGCAGCGAGTCCACGTCGACGACCTGCCCCGGCACCCCGGTCTGCAGCAGCTCGATGCCCAGCGACAGCAGCGCGCCCGCGGCGACCGTACGGGCCAGTGAGGCCCAGGGGGAGACGGCGAGCCGCCCGCCCGCCATCGGCAGCAGTATGCCGAGCGGGGCGAGCAGCAGCAGTCCCTCGCCCATCCGGCGGGCCGCCTGCACCGGACCCAGGGCGAGGTCCGCCTTGATGCCCGCGAGCGGCTCGAGATTCGCCGCCGTCACCCACATCACGTCGAGGGGGCGAAGTGTCAGCCACCCCACGAGTGCCAGATGCGCGAGGAGGAGGACGACCCCCGCCACGCGGAAGCGGATGGCGGCACTGCCGCCCGAACCTTGACGCTGCACGACCCCCAAGACGACACGACCGGCGGGATCGGTTCCGCCGTGTGACGCGTACGTCAGGTCGTACCTCAGGAAGCGGGCAGCGGGCCGACCGTCGGGAGCACCGTCTCGGGGCGCTCCTTGGCCGCGTCCGTGCAGCGGTAGCCGCGCGGCGCGTACTCGCCGGGCCCGCCCAGGACCACCGTCCCGCCATCCGCCGCGGCCTCGCTGTCCGCGAGCGTGCACACGATCTGCGCGAGCGCGACGGGCGGCAGGTCCTCCGGCTGACGGTTCAGCCGCAGCGTGCCCTCGGGGTCGCCCTCCCGCCCCGGCGCCACGGTCAGCGGGCCCCGTACGTCGGTGGCGAACCCGGCCTCGCGCTCGGCCGCCGACGGCTCGGCCTGCAACTGGTCGAGGAGGGCCCTCGCGACGAGGATCCGGTTGCCGGCGGCCTTCTCCGAGACCGTCGCAGTACGGTCCACGGCTTCCAGCCCCGACGCGCACACCAGATACACCCGCACCGGCACCGCGCCCGGCTCGGCCGGCGTGGCCGTCTCCTTCCCGGCCAGCGAGCACGGCACCCGCGAGGGCGCGGGCCCGGCGTCGACGGGGACGGACGTGGTCCGGATCCCGCAGCCTCCGACAGCCGCGGCGGCCAGAACGGCCCCCGCGAAGGTGACCGCGCCACGCCGCAACCGGGCCGGAGCGGCCGACCGCACACCACGGATGGTCACTGTGCCTCACCTGCCCCTTCCCCGCCGTTCGCGTCCGCGGGCGTGATGTCCGAGGCGTCGCGCGGGAGGCGGAGCACGAAGACCGCACCGCCGTCGCCGTCCGTCGTGTTCGCCGCGCTGATGCTGCCGCCGTGGATCAGGGCGTTCTCCATCGCGATCGACAGGCCCAGACCGCTGCCCTCCGAGCGCGGACGGGAGGCGCTCGCCTTGTAGAAGCGGTCGAAGACATGGGGCAGTACGTCCTCGGGGATACCGGGCCCGTGGTCCCGTACCTCGATGACCAGCTCGTCGTCCTCCGTGCGGACCGCCACCCGCACCGGGGAGCCGCCGTGCTTCAGCGCGTTGCCGATCAGGTTGGCCAGGATGACGTCGAGGCGGCGCGGGTCGAGGCGGGCCACGATGCCGCGCTCCGCGTCCAGTTCGACCGCGTCCAGCCAGGCGCGTGCGTCGATGCAGGCGGTGACCTGGTCGGCGACGTCCACGTCGTCGAGGACGAGCCGGGCCGTGCCCGCGTCGAAGCGGGTGACCTCCATCAGGTTCTCCACCAGGTCGTTGAGGCGCCGCGTCTCGCTCACGACCAGCGCGACCGCGGGCGCGATCATCGGGTCGAGGCTCTCCTGCTCGTCCTCCAGGACCTCCGTCACGGCAGTCAGCGCGGTCAGCGGCGTACGCAGCTCGTGCGACATGTCGGCGACGAAGCGGCGGCTCGACTCCTCCCGCGCGCTCATGTCCGCGACCTTCTTCTCGAGCGATTCCGCCGCGCGGTTGAACGTCCGTGACAGCTCGGCAAGTTCGTCCGTACCGGAGACGTTCAGCCGGGTGTCGAGCTTGCCCTCGCCGAGCTGCCGCGCCGCCTCGCCGAGGCGGCGCACCGGCCGCAGCACGGTCGTCGCCGCGGCCTGTGCGATCAGCGCGGAGCCGACCAGCGCCAGCGCCGTGGCGATGCCCAGCGACCAGGCCAGCGAGTTCAGATCGGCCCGCTCCTGGTCCAGCGACTTGAACATGTAGCCCGTCGGGCCGCCGCCGATGATCCTCGTGCCGCCCACGAGATAGGGCGTGTTGCCGCGCTGCGTCCGCAGCCAGAACAGGTGGTACGGGTACGCGTTGCCGGCCGTGACCGGCTGCGGCTCGTTGACCGCGTCCCGTAGCGCCTTCGGCACGTCGTCCAGCGTGAACACGTCCGGGTTCGACGCCCCGACGATCGGCTTGCCCGCCTCGCGCTTGCCGAGCAGCACCACGCTGTACCCGGCACTGCCGCTCGCCATCTGCTCGGCGGTCGTCTGCAGCTCGCTCTGCGTCGGCCGCGCGGGCAGCGACGCGGCCCGGTTCTGCATCTCCTGCCGGAAGTCACCCAGTGCCGCGTCCTGCGTACGCGTCAGTACGGCCTCGCGGTTGAGCCAGTACGCGATCCCCGAGGCGGACACCGCGGCCGTCAGCGCGACCAGACCGAACACCACGACGAGCCGCAGCCGCAGGCTGGTCCACCCGAATCCCGCGAGCACCCCTCTCTTCGCGGGACCCTTCTTCTCGGCTTGCGTCACTGAGGGGCGTCCAGTCGGTAGCCCACGCCACGGACCGTACGGATCAGGGTCGGCGAGGACGGCACGTCCTCCACCTTCGCCCGCAGCCGCTGCACGCAGGCGTCCACCAGGCGCGAGTCGCCCAGGTAGTCGTGCTCCCACACCAGCCGCAGCAACTGCTGGCGCGACAGCGCCTGGCCCGGCCGGCGGCTCAGCTCGAGGAGAAGCCGCAGCTCGGTCGGCGTGAGCTGCAGATCCTCGCCGTTCTTGGTGACCGTCATCGCGGAGCGGTCGATCACCAGCGACCCGAAAGTCGCCGAGTCCGTGGACTCGCGCTCACCGCGGCGCAGCACGGCCCGGATACGGGCGTCCAGCACGCGCCCCTGCACCGGCTTGACCACATAGTCGTCGGCACCGGACTCCAGCCCGACCACGACGTCGATGTCGTCGCTGCGCGCGGTGAGCAGGATGATCGGCAGCTGGTCCGTGCGCCGGATCCGCCGGCACACCTCGAAACCGTCGATGCCGGGCAGCATCACATCCAGCACGATCAGGTCCGGCCGCTGCTCACGCAGCAGTTTCAGGCCGTCCTCGCCCGTCGCCGCGGTGGCCACACGGTGGCCCTGGCGTGACAGCGAGAGTTCGAGGGCCGTGCGGATGGCGTCGTCGTCCTCGATCAGCAACAGGAAAGGCACGGCGTCATTCTGACCCATGGGGGAGCCGGAGTTCGACAGTTGGGGGCTCTCCAGCCGACACCGGGCCCTGTGACAGCCCTGTGACAGTCGGCGGACACCGGCGTGAAGGTGCCCGGGCAGTCTTTTCGCACAGGGCAGGAAGGCGGCCCGACACAGACTCCAACCGACGGGGGGCGCGAGATGAACGCACTGCACAGCACCACCTCCAGCGCAGTTGTCACGCGTCTGCACGACGTCGTGCGGAGCACCGAGAAGTCCGGCGCCGTGAACGGGCGGGGGTGCGTTCGCGGCGCCGGGCGTCAGCACAAGCCGTCGGCGTACATGACGGTCGTTGACGCCACGAACGAGGGGGGCCACGGGGGATCCGCGTACGGGGAGGTCAAGGGGGAGCGGGATAACCTGTCGGAGGCGGAGTTCACCGCCTACGTGCAGGAGCGCCGCGCCTCCCTGTACGCGACCGCGTATCACCTGACCGGTGACCGGTTCGAGGCGGAGGACCTGCTGCAGAGCGCGCTCTTCTCGACGTACCGGGCGTGGGACCGGATCAGCGACAAGGCGGCGGTCGGCGGCTATCTGCGCCGGACCATGACCAACCTGCACATCAGCGCGTGGCGCCGCCGCAAGCTGAACGAGTACCCGACCGAGGAGCTCCCGGAGACGGTGGGCGAGACGGACGCGATGCGCGGCACGGAGCTGCGGGCGGTGCTGTGGCAGGCCCTGGCGCGGCTGCCCGAGCTGCAGCGCACGATGCTGGTGCTGCGCTACTACGAGGGCCGTACGGATCCTGAGATCGCGGACATCCTCGACATCAGTGTCGGCACGGTGAAGTCGAGCATCTGGCGGTCGCTCCGCCGGCTGCGGGAGGACGAGGTCCTCAGCTTCGGCCGTGACGAGGAGGACGCCTTCGGCGAGCTGGTGGCCTGAGGGCGGTAGGTACGGGGGACACGGGGGAGCCCGGGGCCGGCCAGGACCGAGAGGTCCTGACCGGCCCCGGGGTCGTTGTGCGGTGACTCCGAAGCGGCCCCCAGCGGCAACCAACCCGTGCCGAGTCACCCCGACCATCCCAGCCTGTCCAGCGTTCGAGGACGGACACACGGGCTGCCCGGGCGGTGCTGGGCGCTTTTCAAGGCCGTCCCGGCGGTTGAGGACGGACGCACCGGCCGCTGACCCGGCACGGGGCACCTGGACAGGCCCCCACGCCGCAGCTACGGCACCGGGTCACGCCGTACCCGTAGCGGCTACGCCTCGCTCGCCGCAGGCGTACGGCGGCACCGGCCCGCCGCCGCGGCCGCGAGGCGGCCGAGGGCCTCGTCCTTGCCGCACGGGTGGGCGCCCAGCGCGGACTGGCGGGCGACGATGCCGCGCTCCGCGTGCATCAGGCGCCAGCCGCGGCGGACCAGGAAAGCCACGGACTTGCGCCCCTCGCGCAGATCGCGCAGCAGCCGGCGGCGGAAGGTCGTGGACGGCCTCCCGCGCAGGCACAGCGCGTCGGCGAGGACCCCCGCCCGCCGGCAGCGGTCGACGATCTCCGCCGCGAAGATGCCCTCGGCGACGAAGAGCGGGGTGCGCTCGATGTCGAGGGTCTCGGTCCCGGCCCGCGAACTGGTGGCGATGTCGTAGACGGGCACGGTCGTCCGCCCCGTACGGCACAGTTCCACGACCGCGTCGACCGCCGCGTCCGCGTCCCAGGACGCCGGGGAGTCCCAGTCGACGGCCGTGGTACCCGCCATGAGCGGGAGCGTGGGGTCGTCCCCCTCCTTGTAGAAGTCGTCGAGGCGCAGTACCGGGAGGCCGGAGCGGGCGGCGAGGGACGACTTTCCGGAACCCGAGGGCCCGGTGAGCAGGACGACGCGCGTCGGAAGGGGTTGGGAACTCACGGGACACCAGTCTGAGGCATTGCGCCGTGTGGGTGACCCCCCTGGGGTCCTGTTGGTATCGAGCATCACACGGGAACTACGCTGCGTGCCCAGTCGGTCACTTCGGTGGCGGTCGCTTCGGTCCACTTCCCGTCGAGGACAGGATTCTCATGGCACGTCACACATTGCTCAGGGCCGCCGGTCTCACCGTCACCGCCATCGGCGCGGCGCTCGGTGCCGGTGCCGGCGTGGCACAGGCGGGTCAGGCGGGCGAACTCGACCCGGCGGCGGCCCTGCAGACCACCGCGGCCACCGCCGAGCACCTCCCGCTGAACCCGCTCGCGAACACCGGCGTCGACCCGCTCGACAACGGCGTCGCCACCCAGGGCGCAGGCTTCAAGGGGGTCAACACGCGGAGCCTCACCGGCGACCTGGCCAGTGCGCCGGACCTCCCGGTGGCCGGTCCGCTGCTGGGCGGCCTGCTGCCCGGCTGAGGACAACCCCGGCCGCCACGGCGACGGGCCCGCAGGAAACCTCCTGCGGGCCCGTCGCCGTCACGTGATACGTCAGTACGCCGAGCCGGACGCACCCAGCGAACCCGTCGGGTGCCACACCGTCTTCGTCTCCAGGAACGCGGTCATGCGCTGGGTGCCGGGGTCGGCCGACCAGTCCTCGCCGGCGCGCGGCCGCAGCACCCGCTTGAGGTTGTCCGCGGCGGCGACCTCCAGCTCCTTCGCCAGCTGCTCGTCCGCGCCGGTCAGGTCGATCGCGTTGACGTCCTGGTGGGCGGCGAGCGGGGCCGCGATCTCGGCCGTACGCCCGGAGAGGACGTTGACCACGCCGCCGGGCAGGTCGGACGTGGCCAGCACCTCGCCCAGCGAGAGCGCCGGCAGCGGAGCCTTCTCCGAGGCGATCACGACCACCGTGTTGCCGGTCGCGATCGCCGGGGCGATCACCGACACCAGGCCCAGGAACGACGACTTCTGCGGGGCCAGGACCGTGACCACACCGGTCGGCTCGGGCGTCGACAGGTTGAAGAACGGGCCCGCGACCGGGTTCGCCCCGCCCACGATCTGGCCGATCTTGTCCGTCCAGCCCGCGTACCAGACCCACCGGTCGATCGCGGCGTCCACCACCGCGGCCGCCTTCGACTTCGACAGGCCCTCGGCGTCGGCGACCTCGCGCACGAACTGCTCCCTGCGCCCCTCCAGCATCTCGGCGATGCGGTAGAGGATCTGGCCCCGGTTGTACGCGGTCGCACCCGACCACGCGCCGAAGGCCTTGCGCGCCGCGACGACGGCGTCGCGGGCGTCCTTGCGGGACGACTGCGGGGCGTTGGCCAGCCAGTTGCCCTTGGAGTCGGTCACTTCGTACACCCGGCCGCTCTCACTCCGGGGGAACTTGCCCCCGACGTACAGCTTGTAGGTCTTGAAGACACTCAGACGCGTCGACGACTCAGACATCGAGGTAGGCCTCCAGACCGTGGCGGCCGCCCTCGCGGCCGAAGCCCGACTCCTTGTAGCCGCCGAAGGGCGAGGTCGGGTCGAACTTGTTGAAGGTGTTGGCCCACACCACACCCGCCCGGAGCTTGTTCGCCACCGCGAGGATGCGGGAACCCTTCTCCGTCCAGATGCCCGCCGACAGCCCGTACTGGCTGTTGTTGGCCTTGGCGACGGCCTCGTCCGGCGTACGGAACGTCAGCACCGACAGCACCGGGCCGAAGATCTCGTCGCGGGCGATGGTGTGCGCCTGCGTGACGTTCGTGAACAGCGTCGGCGCGAACCAGTAGCCGGACGACGGCAGTTCGCACGGCGCGGTCCAGCGCTCGGCACCCTCCGCCTCGCCGGTCTCGGTGAGGGCGGTGATGCGCGCCAGCTGCTCGGCCGAGTTGATGGCGCCGATGTCGGTGTTCTTGTCCAGCGGGTCGCCGAGGCGGAGCGTGGACAGACGGCGCTTCAGCGAGTCGAGCAGCTCGTCCTGGATCGACTCCTGTACGAGCAGACGGGAGCCCGCGCAGCAGACCTGGCCCTGGTTGAAGAAGATGCCGCCGACGATGCCCTCGACGGCCTGGTCGATGGGGGCGTCGTCGAAGACGATGTTGGCGCCCTTGCCGCCCAGCTCCAGGGTGACCTTCTTGTCCGTACCGGCCACGGAGCGCGCGATGGCCTTGCCGACCGCGGTGGAGCCGGTGAAGGCGACCTTGTCGACGCCCGGGTGCTCGACGAGCGCGGCGCCCGCGTCGCCGTAACCGGGAAGGATGTTGACGACACCCTTCGGCAGCCCGGCCTGGCGGCAGATGTCCGCGAAGAACAGGGCGGACAGCGGGGTGGTCTCGGCGGGCTTCAGCACCACCGTGTTGCCGGTGGCGAGCGCCGGGGCGATCTTCCACGCGAGCATCAGCAGCGGGAAGTTCCACGGGATGACCTGGCCGGCGACACCCAGCGGGCGCGGGTTCGGCCCGTAGCCCGCGTGGTCGAGCTTGTCGGCCCAGCCCGCGTAGTAGAAGAAGTGCGCCGCGACCAGGGGCAGGTCCGCGTCGCGGGTCTCCTTGATCGGCTTTCCGTTGTCCAGGGTCTCCAGGACGGCCAGCTCACGGCTGCGCTCCTGGATGATCCGGGCGATGCGGAAGAGGTACTTGGCACGCTCGGAGCCCGGCAGCGCGGACCACTTCTCGAAGGCCTTGCGCGCGGCCTTCACGGCGCGGTCGACGTCCTCGGTGCCCGCCTGGGCGACCTCGGAGAGGACCTCCTCGGTGGACGGGGAGACCGTCTTGAAGACCTTGCCGTCGGCGGCGTCGGTGAATTCGCCGTCGATGAAGAGGCCGTACGACGGGGCGATGTCGACGACCGACCGCGATTCGGGTGCGGGTGCGTATTCAAAGGCCATGGTGATCAGTCCACCGTCACGTAGTCGGGGCCGGAGTAACGGCCGGTCGCCAGCTTCTGGCGCTGCATCAGCAGGTCGTTCAGCAGGCTGGACGCGCCGAAACGGAACCAGTGGTTGTCCAGCCAGTCCTCGCCCGCGGTCTCGTTGACCAGCACCAGGAACTTGATCGCGTCCTTGCTGGTGCGGATGCCGCCGGCGGGCTTCACGCCCACCTGTACCCCAGTCTGCGCCCGGAAGTCGCGGACGGCCTCGAGCATGAGCAGGGTGTTCGCCGGGGTCGCGTTGACCGCGACCTTTCCGGTCGACGTCTTGATGAAGTCGGCCCCGGCCATCATGCCGAGCCAGGAGGCGCGGCGGATGTTGTCGTACGTGGACAGCTCGCCGGTCTCGAAGATGACCTTCAGGCGCGCGGCGCCGGAGGCCTCCTTCACGGCGCGGATCTCCTCGAAGACCTTCAGGTACTTGCCCGCGAGGAAGGCGCCGCGGTCGATCACCATGTCGATCTCGTCGGCCCCGGCGGCGACGGCGTCACGGGTGTCCGCGAGCTTCACGTCGAGCGCGGCGCGGCCGGCCGGGAAGGCGGTGGCGACGGAGGCGACCTTGACGTCGGCCCCGCCCAGGGCGGCCTTGGCGGTGGCCACCATGTCGGGGTAGACGCAGACGGCGGCCGTCTTCGGGGCCGTACGGTCGGTCGGGTCGGGATTGACGGCCTTGGCGGCGAGCGCCCGGACCTTGCCCGGGGTGTCCGCGCCTTCCAGCGTCGTCAGGTCGATCATCGAGATGGCCAGATCGATGGCGTAGGCCTTGGCCGTCGTCTTGATCGAACGGGTGCCGAGAGACGCGGCGCGCGCTTCCAGGCCGACGGGGTCGACACCGGGGAGCCCGTGCAGGAAGCGGCGCAGTGCGCTGTCGGACGAGGTCACGTCAGCGAATGCAGGTGCAATGGTGGGCATGGTCACCAGGGGAGCATATCTACGCGCGTAGCAGCCTGTACACCCCCGGGTCGGATCCGGACGGAAACGCGCAGGTGGACACGTGTGCCCGTGACGCCCGTCACACGCCTGTGACATGCACCGGACACCGGGCCCGTCCTGGAGCTCGGCCTCGCCGTCGACGGCAACGTCGAGGTGCCGTCCGTTGCGGACGCGGACCGCATCGGCTGGTACGGCAAGGGCGTCACGCCCGGTGAGACCGGACCGGCGGTCCTGATCGGCCACGTCGACACCGTGAAGGGCCCCGCCGTGCTGAAGGACATCGCGAAGGTCCGCGTAGGCGACGAGATCAGCGTCGCGCGCGCCGGCGGCAGCACTGCCGTCTTCCGCGTCCGGGAGCTGGAGCAGGTGAGCAAGAAGGCCTTTCCGACCCGGAAGGTCTACGGCGACACGCCCCGCCCGGGCTGCGGCTCATCACCTGCGGCGGGAGAGCTCTCCGGCGGCCACCGCCCCGACAACATCATCGTGTACGCCGGTCTCGTCCCCTGAGACGCGTGAGGCAGAATCGGGAGCATGACGAGCCCCACCCCGGACCCCGAGCCGACCTACGCCGACCGTGTCTTCCGGTCGACCCCCGGCATGGCCGCCGGCGCGCTGATGCTGGCGCTGGTCGCCTGGATGGGCGTGGACGCGCTGGTGAGCGGCGCGGGCCGCACGCCCTGGTGGGGGGTCGCGGGGCTGCTGTTGGTGGTGCCGCTGATCGTCGCCTTCACGTTGCGGCCCGCCGTGTACGTCAACGACGACCGGCTGCGGATCCGGAACCCGTTCCGCACGATCACGGTCCCGTGGGGCGCGGTCGCGGACGTGCGCGCCGGATACTCCAGCGAGGTCTTCACGCAGAAGGGCGCCAAGTACCAGCTGTGGGCCGTGCCGGTGTCGCTGCGGCAGCGCAAGCGGGCCGCACGCCGCCAGACGATCGCCGCCCAGGACGACCCCCACGGCCGTACGTCCGTGACCGCGGACGTCAGCGACTCCACCTCCCGGCTGGCGCCCGCCGACCGGACGGTCGCGGAGCTGCGGGACCTGGCCGAGCGCAGCGCGTCCCGCCCGGGCGCGCAGGGCGAGCCCCAGGTGCGCTGGGCGTACGAGATCCTCGCCCCCGCGGTCGCCGGTGCGGTGTTCCTCGCGGTGCTGATGGCGACGGGCTGAGCCCGCGGCCCGCGCCCGGCCCTTGCCCGGGCATCCCGGAGGCGGACCTGCCGTACGTCTTCGACCGCTTCTACCGCTCCCCGGCGGCGCGTTCGCTGCCGGGCTCGGGGCTCGGCCTCGCCATCGTGCGCCAGGTCGCCGAGACGTACGGCGGCAGTGTCGCGGCCGAGCCGCTGGAGCGCGGTCTGCGGATGCGGCTCTCGCTGCCGGCCCTGGCCGGCTGAGCTTCCGGCGAGGCCCGACGGACGGCCCTCACGGCGGCCCCGGCCACACCAGCAGCGCATTCGCACCGAGCCACGCCGACGACAGCGCCGCCCCGCCCAGCACCACCAGCGCGACCGGGCGCCGGGCCCGGGCCACGGCCACCGCGATCGGCAGGAGCAGCGGGAAGGCGGGCAGGAGGAAGCGGGCGCGCGGGAAGTAGACACCGCCGCTGCCCAGGACGATCACCATCAGCACACCCGTGAAGACGAGCAGCGCCAGTGGCTGGCGGTCCGTCAGACAGAGCAGGTACAGCCCCGCCGACACCACCAGGACGACCGACACCAGCACCAGGAAGAACATCGGGCTCGCGTCGTAGGCGAGGTGCTCTCGCATTTCGACCAGCGTCGACCGCCCGCCGTCCCACTGGTTGCGCCACAGCTTCTGTACGGCGAAGTACCCGTCCCAGCGCCCGACGCGGTGCCCGACCCAGGCGACGTATCCGCACCACCCCAGCGGTGCGAGCAGCGCCCCCGCGAGCGCCCGTCGCTCGCGCGTGCGTACGTACGCCACGAGCCCTGCGACGGCGACGGCCGCGGCGACGGCGATGCCCGTCGGACGGGTCAGCCCCGCCAGCGTCGCGAGCGAACCGGCCCACAGCCAGCGGCCCTTGAGTGCCGCGTACAGGCACCACGCCGTGAACGCCGTGAAGAGCGACTCGGTGTAGCCCATCCACTGGACGACCGCGACCGGGTACGCGCCCCACAGCACCGCGAGCACGGTCCCGACCCGCTGCCCGTGCAGCCGGTCGCCCACCGAGAAGATCCCCCACGCCGCGACCAGCGACGCCACGACCGCGATCACGAGCGCGACGGACGCCCGCGTGCCGGGTGTGACCGCCGCGGCGGCCTTCACCAGGGCCGGGTAGAGCGGGAAGAACGCCAGGTTGTTCGAGTCCAGGGCCGTCCCGAGCTCCCGCTGGTACCCGTGGTCGGCGATCCCGAGGTACCAGTCGGAGTCCCACGTCGTGGCGAGCGTCGGCCAGACACCGCGCCCCTGGACATGCGCCCAGCGCGCGAGCACCAGCAGCCCGAACAGCCGCACCATGAGGTAGCCGACCAGCGCGGGCGCGGCCCGTCCCAGCGCCCGGACCAACCGGCTCTCCGCACCCGGTACGCCACCGCCCCCCGGGGCCGGTGGCCGACGGGAGGCGGGGACGGTGGGGTGATGTGTCGCGATCGGGGGCACTGCGGCTGCTCCGGTGACTCGGCGGGCGGTACCCGGGTCACCTTCACCCGTGGGCCCCGCGAGGGCACAGGTGGCTGCGTCAACTGCCGTACGGGATTCACCCGTACGAAGGTGGACGCCACCGCGGTCGGATGCCCCGCGGTCAGATGCCGGCCGCGGCCGCCAGGTCGCGCTTGATCGCCCCGAGCACCTCCGTGGCACGCGCCCGCGCGGCCGCCAGCCCGCTCGCGTCGGCGACCGGGACCACGACCTCCAGGTAGCACTTCAGCTTCGGCTCGGTGCCGCTCGGGCGGACGACGACGCGCGCCGTGAACTCGCCCTCCAGGTAGTACCGCAGGCCGTCCGTCGGCGGCAGCTTCTCGCTGCCCTTCGTCAGGTCCTCCGCCTCGACGACCTGCAGCCCGGCCAGCAGCACGGGCGGCCGCTCGCGCAGCGCCCGCATCGCGTCCGCGATGACGCCGAGGTCCTCCACGCGCACCGACAGCTGGTCGGTGGCGTGCAGCCCGTGCTCGACGGCGAGGTCGTCGAGCAGGTCCGAGAGCGTACGGTCCTGCCCCTTCAGCTCCGACACCAGCTCGGCGACGAGCAGCGCGGCGGTGATGCCGTCCTTGTCGCGTACTCCGTCGGGGTCGACGCAGTAGCCGAGCGCCTCCTCGTACCCGTACCGCAGGCCCTCGACGCGCGCGATCCACTTGAAGCCCGTCAGGGTCTCCTCGTACCCGAGACCTGCCGCCGCCGCGATCCGGCCGAGCAGCGAGGACGAGACGATCGACTCGGCGAAGGTGCCGCGGGCACCCTTGTGGACGAGGTGGGCGCCGAGCAGCGCTCCGACCTCGTCGCCGCGGAGCATGCGCCAGCCGCCGTCCACGCCGTCGTCGGGAACGGCAACCGCGCAGCGGTCGGCGTCCGGGTCGTTGGCGATGACGATGTCCGGCTGGGCCTCGCGCGCCTTCGCGAAGGCGAGGTCCATCGCGCCCGGCTCCTCCGGGTTGGGGAAGGCGACGGTCGGGAACGCGGGATCCGGCTCGGCCTGCTCCTCGATGAGCACGGGCGCCGGGAACCCGGCCCGCTCCCAGGCCGCCAGGACCACGTCCTTGCCGACGCCGTGCATGGCCGTGTAGACGACGCGGGCAGTACGGGGGGAGTGGGGGCTCAGTACGGCGTCCGTACGCGCCAGATACGCGTCCAGGATCTCGTCCCCGAGGGTCTCCCAGCCGGCCTCCGGGCGCGGTACGTCGTGCAGGCTGCCCACCGCGTCGATCTCGGCCGCGATCTCGCCGTCGGCCGGGGGCACGATCTGGGAGCCGTCGCCGAGGTAGACCTTGTAGCCGTTGTCCCGGGGCGGGTTGTGGCTGGCGGTCACCTCGACGCCGGCGACGGCGCCGAGGTGCCTTATGGCGTACGCCAGCACGGGCGTCGGCAGCGGGCGCGGCAGCACGGCGGCGCGCAGGCCGGCGCCGACCATGACGGCGGCGGTGTCCCGGGCGAAGTCGGCGGACTTGTGGCGGGCGTCGTAGCCGATGACGACGAGCCCGCCGGTGTGGCCCTGGGCCTTGAGGTAGGCGGCGAGCCCGGCGGCGGCCCGGATGACCACGACGCGGTTCATCCGCATCGGCCCGGCGCCCAGTTCCCCGCGCAGCCCGGCGGTCCCGAACTGCAGCGTCCCCGCGAACCGGGCGGCGAGCTCCTCCGTGTCCTGGGCCTCGATGAGCTTGCCCAGCTCGTCCCGGGTCTCCGCATCGGGGTCCTCGGCCAGCCAAGCCTGGGCCCGCGCGATCAGGTCCTGCGCCACGGTGTGCCTCTCTGGTGTGGTTGTCGGTGCCCCGTGCCGGGGTTGCCGTCTGTGCGTCTGCGGTTACGCCTACCCGCTCCGGGGTGCGGTTCTCGGGTTGCGCGGTGCGGTGGGCCTCCGGCGGGTGCGGGGTGCGGTGTGCCCGGCACCGCGCGGGCGGCCGGTGTGTCCGTCCCTTGGGGCGGCTGCTGTCGGTGGGGGTGGGGCACGCTGCCGACTGCGGCCCGGTGGGTGGTTGTGCCCACCCGTCCCTCCCTCTAGGCGTTCGTCCTGGGGGGACCCCCAGGACGAACGCCTGTCCACAAACCACCGGCGATCAGCGACCCACCGGGGCGAGCCCAGAGCCGGTGACCCCGGAGCGCCCCCAACGGCACCAACCCGGTGCCGGGCCCCCGACCACCCAGCCCGTCCGGTGTTCGAGGACGGACATGCCGGCCCACCGTCGCGGCACCGGGCGCACCACGGCCCCGCACCCCCCGGGGGCGCACGCGGGGGTCCGGGGGCGCCGGCCCCCGGTACTTCTAGATGCGGTCCAGCACCTGGGTCAGCAGGTCACCCATCCGCGCAGCCGAGTCGCGCCCCGCCTGCAGGACCTCCTCGTGGTTGAGGGGCTCGCCCGACAGGCCCGCCGCGAGGTTGGTGACCAGGGAGATGCCCAGCACCTCCGCGCCCGCCTCGCGCGCCGCGATGGCCTCCAGGACCGTGGACATGCCGACGAGGTCGCCGCCCATCACACGGACCATGTTGATCTCGGCCGGGGTCTCGTAGTGCGGGCCGGGGAACTGGACGTACACGCCCTCCTCCAGCGACGCGTCGATCTCCTTGCACAGCGCGCGCAGCCGCGGCGAGTACAGGTCGGTCAGGTCCACGAAGTTCGCGCCGACGATCGGGGACGCGGCCGTCAGGTTGATGTGGTCGCTGATCAGGACGGGCTGACCGGGGCGCATGCCCTCACGCAGACCACCGCAGCCGTTCGTCAGGACGACGGTCTTGCAGCCGGCGGCGACGGCGGTGCGCACACCGTGGGCGACGGCGGCGACGCCACGGCCCTCGTAGTAGTGCGTACGGCCGAGGAAGACCAGCGCGCGCTTCTCGCCGATCTTGTACGAGCGGATCTTGCCGCCGTGGCCCTCGACGGCGGGCGGCGGGAAGCCGGGCAGCTCGGTGACCGGGAACTCGGCCTCGGGCGCGCCGAGGGCGTCGACGGCCGGCGCCCAGCCGGAGCCCATCACCAGGGCGACGTCGTGGGTCTCGGCGCCCGTGAGCTCGCGCAGGCGTGCGGCGGCGTCGGTGGCCGCGGCGTGGGGGTCCGGGTGGGTAACAGAAACGTTCACGGGAAAAGGGTATCCCGTGAACCCCTACGCGCGTAGATGACGATGCTTACGAGTCGGTAGCGCTTTCCTCGTCGTAACGCACAAGAGGGCCGCGCGCCGCACAAGGGGACGACGCGCAGGAGGGCGTGCGACGCACAAGGGGGCGACGCGCAGGAGGCCGCGCCGCACAAGGGGCAGACGCCACAGGGGCCGCACAAGCCGCACAGGGATCCACGCGCACCTCACCGCGGCCGCGCGGGCATCAGCACGGACGCTTGCGCATCTCCATCACATAGTCGTGCGGCGCACCCGCCGATTCCGCCGCGTCGGCGATCTCCCCCAGATAGCGCGCCGAGGGCAGGCCGCCCTCATAGCCGTTCAGGACGTACACCCATGCGGGCTCCTCGCCGTCCAGCGTGTGCACCCGTACCCGCATCCGCCGGTAGATGTCGAGGCCGACACCCTCCCAGCGGTCCATGGAGTCCTCGTCCAGCGGCGCGATGTCGTACAGCGCGACGAAGACCTGGGAACGCGGCGCTTCCACGATGGTGGCCAGCGCTCCTTCCCAGCCCATCTGCTCGCCGCCGAACGTCAGCCGCCAGCCGTTGAGCCAGCCCGTGCCGCGCAGCGGGGAGTGCGGTGCGCGGCGGGTCATCAGCCGCGCGTCGAGGTTGCCGGCGTACGCGGCGTAGAGCGACATGGGATCGAGGGTACGGGAGGGGGAGCGGTGGCCGCCCGTCACGATCCCCGGCCCGGCACCGGCGGGTGCGAAGGCCCCGGCGCGAAGCACCTTGAAGCGTGCGGGACAATGGGTTCGACGAACCACCCGGCAGAGCGAGAGCGCGAGGCGTAACCCCAGTGACCCGGATCGTGATCATCGGTGGCGGACCCGGCGGATACGAGGCGGCCCTGGTGGGCGCCCAGCTCGGCGCGGAGGTGACCGTCGTCGACTGCGACGGCCTCGGCGGAGCCTCCGTCCTCACCGACTGCGTACCCTCGAAGACCCTGATCGCCACCGCCGAGGTGATGACCAACTTCGACTCCTCGCACGAGGAGCTCGGCATCATCGTCGCGGACGACACCCCGCACATCGAGCAGGCCGCCCGGATCGTCGGTGTGGACCTCGGCAAGGTCAACCGGCGTGTGAAGCGGCTCGCGCTCGCCCAGTCCCACGACATCACCGCATCCGTCACGCGTGCGGGCGCCCGCGTCATGCGCGGCCGCGGCCGGCTCGAGGGCCAGCAGGCCATGGACGGGTCCCGGCAGGTGGTCGTCACCGCGGCGGACGGCAGCGAGGAGCGGCTCACCGCCGACGCGGTCCTGATCGCGACCGGCGGCCACCCGCGCGAGATCCCGGACGCGCAGCCCGACGGGGAGCGCATCCTCAACTGGACCCAGGTGTACGACCTGACCGAGCTCCCCGAGGAGCTCATCGTGGTCGGGTCGGGTGTCACGGGCGCCGAGTTCGCCGGTGCGTACCAGGCACTGGGCTCCCGCGTCACCCTCGTCTCATCGCGCGACCGCGTGCTCCCGGGCGAGGACCCGGACGCCGCGGCCGTCCTGGAGGACGTGTTCCGGCGCCGTGGCATGAACGTCATGGCCCGCTCGCGAGCCCAGTCCGCCAAGCGTGTCGGCGACCGCGTCGAGGTGACCCTGGCCGACGGCCGTGTCATCTCCGGCACGCACTGCCTCATGGCCGTCGGCGCGATCCCCAACTCCGCGGGCATGGGCCTGGAGGAGGCCGGGGTCCGCCTCACCGAGTCCGGCCACATCTGGACCGACAAGGTCTCCCGCACCTCCGCGCCGGGCGTGTACGCCGCCGGTGACGTCACCGGCGTCTTCGCCCTCGCCTCGGTCGCCGCCATGCAGGGCCGGATCGCGATGTACCACTTCCTGGGCGACGCGGTGACCCCGCTGAACCTCAAGACGGTCTCGTCGAACGTCTTCACGGACCCCGAGATCGCGACCGTCGGCTACACCCAGGCGGACGTCGACGGCGGTGTCATCGACGCCCGTGTCGTCAAGCTGCCGCTGCTGCGCAACCCGCGCGCGAAGATGCAGGGCATCCGGGACGGTTTCGTCAAGATCTTCTGCCGCCCCGGCACCGGGATCGTCGTCGGCGGTGTGGTCGTGTCGCCCCGCGCATCGGAACTGATCCACCCCATCTCGATCGCGGTCGACAACAATCTGACGGTCGAACAGATCGCAAACGCTTTCACCGTGTACCCCTCGCTGTCGGGCTCGATCGCGGAGGTCGCGCGCCAGCTGCACACGCGGAAGACGACGTCCGTGGTGTAAGGCCGGGTCAGCCGCCGTCGAGCGGGACGCCCCCCGAGGCCGTCCCGCGGCGCCGTACCACATGTCGATCCGCTGTGTGCGCAACTTCGCTAATTCGGCGCATAGTGCTGAAAACTATCGGCCGCTGGGGTTACTGTCAGTTTCGTGTTCGCTGCAGAACGTCGTCAACTGATCCTCGAAATGGTGCGCGCCAACGGGGCGGTTTCGCTCCGTGAGCTCGCCCGTGTCGTCCAGACCTCCGAAGTGACCGTACGGCGCGACGTGCGGGCACTGGAGGCAGAAGGACTCCTCGACCGCCGGCATGGCGGTGCGGTACTGCCGGGCGGATTCACGCGAGAGTCCGGCTTCCCGCAGAAATCCCATCTCGCGACCGCGGAGAAGACGGCCATCGCCGACGCAGCCGCGGCCCTGGTCGAAGAAGGCGAGGCCATCGTGGTCGGCGCGGGGACGACCACGCAGGAGCTGGCGCGCCGGCTCGCGCGGGTCCCGGGGCTGACCGTGGTCACCAACTCGCTGCTGGTGGCGCAGGCGCTGGCGCATGCGAACCGTGTCGAGGTCGTCATGACCGGGGGCACGTTGCGTGGCTCGAACTATGCGCTCGTCGGCAGCGGGGCGGAGCAGTCGCTGCAGGGGCTGCGGGTGTCCCGTGCGTTCCTCTCCGGCAGTGGTCTGACCGCCGAGCGCGGGCTGTCCACGTCCAACATGCTGTCGGCGAGTGTGGACCGGGCGCTGGTCCAGGCCGCGGCGGAGGTGGTGGTCCTCGCGGACCACACCAAGCTGGGCACGGACACGATGTTCCAGACGGTGCCGACGGACGTGATCACGCGACTGGTGACGGACGAGCCGCCGCCGCACGACGACCGGGCGGCGACGGAGCTCCAGGCGCTGGCTGACCAAGGGGTGCAGGTGGCGGTGGCGGGCGGTGGTGAGAGCGCGCGCCCTCGCCGTGAGGTCCCCCTCCCGGGACAGCGCCGCACCCACCCGGGCCTGCGCCCGGCCCCCGCGGCGGCGTCCCTCACGGCGGACCAGCCGGACCGCCCGCGCGTGGCGGACCTCCGGCGCCGCTGAGGCTCTCGGGGGCGGGTGCGTCTCTCCCCCACCCCGCCCCTTCCCGAACGAGGGGCTCCGCCCCCCTCCGGGGGAAGCCCGCCGGGGGCTGACGCCCCCGACCCCTCCCGCGGCAGCTTCGCGCCGTGAGACGCGGGCCCGACCCCGCCGCCGTTGCGGCGGCTTCGCGCCGCGGGCATGAGGTGCACCGGCGCCCGGAGCCGCACTGCCATTGGCTTGTGCGCACCCACCGGCCGCTGACGGGCAACGACCCTGCCGCCCACCAGGTCAGGGGCGCAGGCCGCGGAGGGTGAGGGTGAGGAGGCGGTCAGGGAGGCCGGGGTCCGTGGGGGCCTGCTCCGCGGCCAGGGCGATCGCGTTGGTGAGCTGCATGAGGTCGCCGATCGACACATCGGCACGGACCGTGCCCGCCTCCTGCGCCCGCGCCAGCAGTTGGGCGCCGGCTTCGCGCAGGGGGACGCTGCACTGGGACAGGGACGCGGACATGAGGGCCCGCGCTACGCCCCGGTACTCACCCGCATGGGTGATGATGGCGCGCAGCCACTCCACGAGCGCCGCGCAGGGCTGTTCCGCCGATGCCAGGTCCCTCGACCGCTGGAGCAGCGACGCCAGCGCGTCCTGGAAGACCGCGTTCATGAGCGCGTGCCGGTTCGGGAAGTGCCGGTACAGCGTCCCGATCCCGACCCCCGCCCGTCGCGCGATGTCCTCGAGCGACGCGTCCGTACCGTGCTCCGCGAACGCGGCACGCGCCTCGACGAGCAGCCGCTCGTAGTTGCGCCGGGCGTCGGCCCGCATCGGCCGTGCCGTACCCGCCTCCGTGCTCGTGCTCGTGGTCATGGCATCCAGCATGCCGCACGCCCCAGCGCCCGTTGCGCGTGTGGGCCCGCCGGGTTACCCGGCGGGCCCACACGGAGACGAAACGTCAGTCCTTGATCTCGCAGATCACCGCACCGGACGTGAGCGACGCGCCCACCTCCGCCGCCAGGCCCTTGATCGTCCCGGAACGGTGCGCGTTCAGCGGCTGTTCCATCTTCATCGCCTCGAGGACGACGACGAGGTCGCCCTCGTTGACCGCCTGGCCCTCCTCGACCGCGACCTTGACGATCGTGCCCTGCATCGGGGACGCGAGGGTGTCGCCGGAGGCGGCCGGGCCGGACTTCTTCGCCACGCGGCGCTTGGGCTTCGCGCCCGCCGCGAGACCGGTGCGCGCGAGCGTCATGCCCAGCGACGACGGCAGCGAGACCTCGAGCCGCTTGCCGCCGACCTCGACCACGACGGTCTCGCGGCCCGACTCCTCCTCCGTCTCCTCGCCGACGGGCGCGGAGAAGGCCGGGATCTCGTTGACGAACTCGGTCTCGATCCAGCGGGTGTGGACCTTGAACGGGGTGCCGTCGGTGGGACCGAACGCCGGGTCGGCGACGACCGCGCGGTGGAACGGGATGGCGGTGGCCATGCCCTCCACGGTGAACTCGGCCAGGGCGCGGGCGGCGCGCTGGAGCGCCTGCTCACGGGTGGCGCCCGTGATGATCAGCTTGGCCAGCAGGGAGTCCCAGGCCGGGCCGATGACGCTGCCGGATTCGACACCGGCGTCCAGGCGGACACCCGGGCCGGACGGCGGCGCGAAGACGGTGACGGTGCCGGGCGCCGGAAGGAAGTTGCGGCCCGGGTCCTCGCCGTTGATGCGGAACTCGAACGAGTGCCCGCGCACGGCCGGGTCGTCGTAGCCCAGCTCCTCGCCGTCGGCGATCCGGAACATCTCGCGGACCAGGTCGATGCCGGTGACCTCTTCGGTGACCGGGTGCTCGACCTGTAGCCGGGTGTTGACCTCCAGGAAGGAGATCGTGCCGTCCGTGCCGACGAGGAACTCGACGGTGCCGGCGCCGACGTAACCGGCCTCCTTGAGGATGGCCTTGGAAGCGCGGTACAGCTCCGCGTTCTGCTCGTCGGTCAGGAACGGCGCGGGCGCCTCCTCGACCAGCTTCTGGTGGCGGCGCTGGAGCGAGCAGTCACGCGTCGACACGACGACGACGTTGCCGTGCCGGTCGGCGAGGCACTGGGTCTCCACGTGGCGCGGCTTGTCCAGGTAGCGCTCGACGAAGCACTCGCCGCGCCCGAAGGCGGCGACCGCCTCGCGCACCGCGGAGTCGTACAGCTCGGGCACTTCCTCCAGCGTGCGGGCGACCTTCAGGCCGCGTCCGCCGCCGCCGAAGGCGGCCTTGATGGCGATCGGGAGCCCGTGCTCCTTGGCGAACGCGACGACCTCGTCGGCCCCCGAGACCGGGTCGGGCGTTCCTGCGACGAGCGGGGCCCCGGCGCGCTGGGCGATATGACGGGCCGCCACCTTGTCGCCCAGGTCGCGGATCGCGGACGGCGGCGGGCCGATCCAGGTCAGGCCCGCGTCGATGACGGCCTGCGCGAAATCGGCGTTCTCGGAGAGGAAGCCGTAACCGGGGTGGATCGCGTCCGCACCCGAATCGGCCGCGGCCTGCAGGACCTTGCCCATGTCCAGATAGCTGGCCGCCGGGGTGTCACCGCCCAGGGCGAACGCCTCGTCGGCCGCGCGGACGTGCAGTGCGTCACGGTCCGGATCGGCGTAGACGGCTACGCTCGCGATCCCGGCGTCCCGGCATGCACGGGCAACGCGGACAGCGATCTCGCCTCGGTTGGCGATGAGCACCTTGCGCACGATGGCTCCCTCCTTGCTGTGTTAATCCCGGGGGATACCACCCCCGGTGTGCGGCTACGCCGCGGGCCGGCCTCCGGCCGGGCTCGTTCACCCTGCCGAAGCACTCGGCGGGTCACCGCGCCGAAGACTTCGCTGAAACACGCTGAGTTTAGGGACTACCGACACGACGTTTCGACCCGTTCCCAGTCGTGAGCTTGCCCACACGGAGGGTGATTCGGGACGCACCCGTGCCGCGAAACCCCTTGTCGCACCACGGTACGCCGGGTTCCTGCTGTGCAGCGTAGCCCTCGGATGTGGTCAAGGTCTCTGCGCAGGCGGTCAGCGGCGCGACACGTTTCTTTGTGGAGTCCCTACGAATAGCCGAATGATTCTTTGCCTGTGTCCGGGCCCTTGTCCGGAGGTTTACCCGTTAGTAGCGTTCGCGGTGTCGTTCGTACTGCAGGTAACACTCGCTGGGAACCGGAACTGAGGGGTGGGCGCCGTGGCGCGCAGACCGGTGGCCGTGGTGGCCGCGCTCGTGCTCTTCCTGGAAGCCGTGGGGATCGTCGTGATCAACGGGATCCTCGCCACCGTCGTGGACAACCAGAGCATGTCCCTGGACGGCCTGGACCCCGACGTCATGTCGGCCGGCACCTGGGTGATGGGCGGCGTCTTCGGCGCCTACCTCGCCGCCTGCGGACTGGTCCTGCTGCTCGCCGGTCTGCGCGACCGCGCGCCGGGCCGGTTCGCGCGCGTCCTGCTGATCGTCTGCGCGGTCGTGCACGGCGTACTGGGCGCGCTCTGCGTCGGCCTGGTCGGCTGGTCCGCCTTCGGGTTCATGATGGTCGTGCTCGGGCTGATCGTGCTGACCCTGCTGGCGTACGGCAAGCGCGAGAAGGCCGAGCCGAAGGGCCAGGCCCCGGCGGACGGGGCGGCCCCGGCGGCGACGAACGGGACGGCGCCCGCCCAGTAGGCCCGTACCAGGTGCCGAGGCGCATACCGCGTGCCCTGGTCCGTACGACGTACGTGCTACGCCTCGTCGCGCTCGGCCCAGAGGTCCGTGATCCGGATCCCCAGCTCGCCGAGCAGCTGCCGCAGCAGCGGCAGCGACAGGCCGATGACATTGCCGTAGTCGCCCTCGATCGAGTCGACGAACGGCGCCGAGCGACCGTCCAGCGTGAACGCGCCCGCCACGTGCAGCGGCTCGCCGCTTCCGACGTACGCGGCGATCTCGTCGTCCGTCGGGTCGCCGAAGTTCACCGTGGTGGAGGCGATCGCGGAGGTGCGGCGGCCGGTGGCGGTGTCGATGACGCAGTGGCCGGTGCGCAGGACGCCCGCACGGCCGCGCATGGACTTCCAGCGGGCCGTGGCCTCCTCCGCGTCGGCCGGCTTGCCCAGGGCCTCGCCGTCGAGCTCCAGCACGGAGTCGCAGCCGATGACCAGCGCCCCGGCGGCCTCGTCGCGGCCTGCGATCGTGGCGGCCTTCGCCTCGGCGAGCACCAGGGCCAGCTCGCCCGGGCTCAGGGCGGTCAGGGCGTCCTCGTCGACACCGCTGACGATCACCTCGGGGGCCAGCCCGGCGTGCCGGAGCAGGGTGAGGCGGGCGGGGGAGGCGGAGGCGAGGACGACACGGCGGCGCGACTGATCGGTCATGCGGGCAATCGTAGGGGGCGGCGCGGGCGGCCGTCCGGGAGATCCTGCCGACCGGGCCGGCCCCGGGCAGGCCGACCCGGCGCACGCGGACCAGGCGCACGCGGACCAGGCGGAGGCCGACCCCGGGCAGCCGGCTCAGCGCAGCCCGGCGGCGAACATCGCGACGATCATCGCGAGCGCCAGCAGAATGCCCGCGCGGCGCAGCATCGCCTGCATGTCGCGCATTTCCTTGGGAGGTTCGTTCTCCGGGTCGGACCACAGCATGCTTCCGATCGTGCTGCGGTGACGCCCGGGGCGCCTGAGTATCCGTACTCAGGCGCCCCGGTGACAACGGACTCATCACGGGCCGGTGAAGCCGCTGAAGCCGTGGCGAAGGTTCCCGCGTGGGTGACCACCGCCGTTCCGCGCTATCCCGGCCAGAACGTGCGCGTCCACGCCCGCGGGCCGGGACGCAGGGCCCGTGCCCGCGCGATGCGCGCCGGATCCGACCACTCCTCCGGCACCCGGGGCGCGCCGGACGCGGCGGAAGCCGTCGCCGCGGCGCGCGCCTGGACCACCGCCAGTGCGGCGGCCAGCTCCTCCGGGGTCGGGTTGCCCCGTACGACCTTGATCACAGCGGCTCCTCTCGGTCCGGAGGTTTACAGGGGGATGTTGCCGTGCTTCTTCGGAGGGAGGTTTTCCCGCTTCGTCCGCAACTGACGCAGGCCCTTCACGATCTGCGCGCGGGTCTCCGACGGCATGACCACCGCGTCGATGTAGCCGCGCTCGGCCGCGATGTACGGGTTGAGGAGCGTGTCCTCGTACTCCGTGATCAGCTGGGCGCGGACCGCCTCCTGCGCCTCCGCGTCACCGGCGGCCGCGATCGTGCGCCGGTGCAGGATGTTCACCGCGCCCTGCGCGCCCATGACGGCGATCTGCGCGGTCGGCCAGGCGAGGTTCAGATCGGCGCCGAGGTGCTTGGAGCCCATGACGTCGTACGCGCCGCCGAAGGCCTTCCGCGTGATCACGGTGATCAGCGGAACGGTCGCCTCCGCGTAGGCGTAGATCAGCTTGGCGCCGCGGCGGATGATGCCGCTGTACTCCTGGTCCACGCCCGGCAGGAAGCCGGGGACGTCGACGAAGGTCAGCACCGGGATGTTGAACGCGTCGCAGGTGCGCACGAAGCGCGCGGCCTTCTCGCTCGCGTTGATGTCGAGACAGCCCGCGAACTGCATCGGCTGGTTGGCGACGACGCCGACCGGGAAGCCCTCGACGCGGCCGAAGCCCGTGAGGATGTTCGGCGCGAACATCGCCTGCGTCTCGAGGAATTCGCCGTCGTCCAGCACGTGCTCGATGACGGTGTGCATGTCGTACGGCTGGTTGGCGCTGTCCGGGATCAGCGTGTCCAGCTCGCGGTCCTCGTCCGTGAGGTCGAGGAGGGCCTCCTCGGGGAAGGCCGGCGGCTCGGACAGGTTGTTCGACGGCAGATACGACAGGAGGGACTTGACGTAGTCGATCGCGTCCTTCTCGTCGCCCGCCATGTGGTGCGCGACACCGGACGTGGTGTTGTGCGTCCGGGCGCCGCCCAGCTCCTCGAAGCCCACGTCCTCACCGGTGACCGTCTTGATGACGTCGGGTCCGGTGATGAACATGTGCGAGGTCTGGTCGACCATCACCGTGAAGTCGGTGATCGCGGGGGAGTAGACCGCACCGCCCGCGCAGGGGCCGACGATCAGCGAGATCTGCGGGATCACACCGGAGGCGTGGGTGTTGCGGCGGAAGATCTCGCCGTACATGCCGAGGGCCATGACGCCCTCCTGGATGCGGGCGCCGCCGGAGTCGTTGATGCCGACGACCGGACAGCCGGTCTTCAGCGCGAAGTCCATCACCTTCATGATCTTCTGGCCGAAGACCTCGCCCAGGGAGCCGCCGAGGACCGTGAAGTCCTGGGAGAACACCGCGATGGGGCGGCCGTCGACCGTCCCGTAGCCGGTGACCACTCCATCGCCGTACGGGCGGTTCTTCTCCATGCCGAAATCGGTGGAGCGGTGCCGGGCGAACTCGTCCAGCTCGACGAACGACCCCTCGTCCAGGAGAAGTTCGATCCGCTCACGAGCCGTCAGCTTGCCCTTGGCATGCTGCTTCTCGACCGCGCGCGAGGAGCCCGCGTGCGTCGCCTCGTCGATGCGGCGCTGGAAATCCGCGAGCTTGCCAGCGGTGGTGTGGATGTCGATCTTTTGGGGCTCTGCCGGCTCGGACATCGCGATGCGGCTCCCTGCCTGGTCACGGGGATGTTGGGTGTGGCTACTGACTCGTAGCGTATCGGCGCGGATACGGTTCGGCAGTGCGGCGTTTGCCACACCCGGGTGCGCTTGCGTGGGTGGTGCGCCGTGGTTTTCCTTCCCGCCCCGCCGCACGCGCCCCCTGGTTCGCGTCATCGGGGCCGAAGAGGCCAAGCTGGGCGGCATGACGCCTCCTGCCGCTTCCGAAGGCCGCTGGTCCGATCTCGACCGGCCCCCGCTGAACGCACCCGCGCTGCGCCGCGCCCTGCTGCGTCCGGGCGGCCTCTGGACCTCGCTCGACGTCGTCGAGTCGACCGGCTCCACCAACACCGACCTCGCGGCGCGGGCCGCCGGGACCCCCGGGCTCCCCGAGGGCGCCGTGCTCGTCGCCGAGGAGCAGACCGCCGGACGCGGCCGCCTCGACCGCGACTGGACGGCGCCCGCGCGCTCCGGGCTCTTCCTCTCCGTACTGCTCAAGCCCGATGTGCCGGTCGAGCGCTGGGGCTGGCTGCCGCTGCTCACCGGCGTCGCTGTCGCGACCGGACTCGCCCGCGCCGCGGGCGCCGACTTCACCCTCAAGTGGCCGAACGACCTGCTGGTCAAGGTCGGCGGCGAGAACCGCAAGACCGGCGGCATCCTCGCCGAGCGCATCGGGCAGGACGGCGTCGTCATCGGGATCGGCGTCAACGTCACTCTGCGCGAGGACGAGCTGCCGGTTCCCCAGGCGGGGTCCCTCGCCCTCGCCGATGCCGTCTCCACCGACCGCGACACCCTGCTGAGGGCCCTGCTGCGTTCGCTCGAGCACTGGTACGGGGAGTGGCGCGCCGCGAACGGCGACCCGCACCTCTCGCGGCTCCAGGAGACGTACGCGGCGGGCTGCTCGACCCTGGGCCTCACGGTCCGTGCCGAGCTGCCCGGCGGCCGTGCGCTCACGGGGGAGGCGGTCGCCATAGACGGGGACGGACGGCTGGTGGTGACCACCCCGGACGGCGAGGATCACCCCATCGGGGCGG
Source organism: Streptomyces sp. NPDC059909 (assembly GCF_042730885.1). Classification (NCBI taxonomy): domain Bacteria; kingdom Bacillati; phylum Actinomycetota; class Actinomycetes; order Kitasatosporales; family Streptomycetaceae; genus Streptomyces; species Streptomyces sp. NPDC059909. The sequence goes on along the minus strand of NZ_JBHWKX010000015.1, from coordinate 26,142 downwards.
GCGACATCGTCCACCTGCGGCCGGGCGGCGGAACCGGCCAGGGCACGGGGACGTGAGCTAGGGCACACCTGCCGTATCGTTGAGGCCGCGCCGGGGGTTCGCGGCATGCGCGGATCGGCACGGCATGACAGATCGGCAGGGCAGTGCGCAGGGAACGGGCAGGAGGCGGCCGGTGACCGTCGACGACACGACTTCCGGTTCCGGCGCGGGCGCTTCCGGACCTTCCGGGTCTTCCGGCTCCTCAGGGTCCTCCGGCGGTTCCGGCGCGTCCTCGGGCGGGGCCGGCGGGTCCGGTGGTTCGGGCGGCTCGGGCGGCTCCGGTGGCTCCCGGAGCTCCGGCGGTTCGGGCGGGCGCCGGCAGCAGTCGTCGGACTCGCACCCGACCCCGCACCACGAGGTCGACCACACGGCCGAGCCCACCAAGGACCCGCTCGCCATCCGCCTCGAGCAGCTGATCCTCGGTGCCGACCGCCGCTACACGCCCTTCCAGGCCGCCCGGACGGCCGGGGTGTCGATGGATCTCGCCTCCCGCTTCTGGCGGGCCATGGGCTTCGCCGACATCGGCCAGGCCAAGGCCCTCACCGAGGCCGACGTCCTCGCCCTGCGCCGCCTCGCCGGTCTCGTCGAGGCGGGGCTGCTGAGCGAGCCCATGGCCGTACAGGTGGCCCGGTCGACGGGGCAGACGACGGCGCGGCTCGCCGAGTGGCAGATCGACTCCTTCCTGGAGGGCCTGACCGAGCCGCCGGAGCCCGGGATGACCCGTACCGAGGTCACGTATCCCCTGGTCGAGCTGCTGCTGCCGGAGCTGGAGGAGTTCCTCGTCTACGTCTGGCGGCGCCAGCTCGCCGCCGCGACCGGCCGGGTCGTCCAGGCCGCGGACGACGAGGAGATGGTCGACCGGCGGCTCGCGGTCGGCTTCGCGGACCTCGTCGGCTTCACGCGGCTGACCCGCCGGCTGGAGGAGGAGGAGCTCGGCGAGCTGGTCGAGTCGTTCGAGACGACCTGCGCGGACCTGGTCGCCGCGCACGGCGGCCGGCTGATCAAGACCCTCGGCGACGAGGTGCTGTACGCGGCGGACGACGCGGGTACGGCCGCGGAGATCGCGCTGCGGCTGATCGAGACGATGGCGCACGACGAGACGATGCCGGCGCTGCGGGTCGGGATCGCGTTCGGGACGGTCACGACCCGGATGGGCGATGTGTTCGGGACGACGGTGAACCTCGCGAGCCGGCTCACCTCGATAGCGCCGAGGGACGCGGTCCTGGTGGACGGCGCCTTCGCGGAGGAGCTGTCGCGCACGGGCGATGCGCCGGTGTCGGAGGCGCAGGCGGCCGAGGAGGCCGCCGAGGCCGAGAAGAACGGCGAGGAGCCGGCCTCCCTGCCGAAGTACCGCTTCGCGCTGCAGCCGATGTGGCAGCGGCCGGTGCGCGGGCTCGGTGTGGTGGAGCCCTGGCTGCTGACGAGGCGGTCCACCTAGGATCCTCCCGGTGAACCATCGTTAACACGCCGGGAGGCTTTGATCATGTCCGAGCAGCGCTTCGGGGAGTTCGTCGTCGTACGCCGCCATGGGGACGGGCACGTCGCGGAACTCGTACTCGACCGGCCCATGGCGATGAACGCGGTCTCCACGGACATGGCGCGGTCGATCGGCGCGGCGTGCGAGGCGCTGGCGGCGGACTCGACGGTACGGGTGACCGTGCTGACGTCCTCGCACGAGCGGGCCTTCTGCGTGGGCGCCGACCTCAAGGAGCGGAACTCCTTCACGGACGCGGAGTTGGTGCGGCAGCGGCCGACCGCCCGTGCGGCGTACACCGGGGTGCTGGAGCTGCCGATGCCGACGATCGCGGCGGTGCACGGTTTCGCGCTGGGCGGCGGGTTCGAGCTCGCGCTCGCCTGCGATCTGATCGTGGCCGACGACACGGCCGTGGTGGGCCTGCCGGAGGTCTCGGTGGGCGTCATCCCGGGCGGCGGCGGTACGCAGCTGCTGCCGCGCCGGGTGGGTGCGGCGCGGGCCGCGGAGCTGATCTTCTCGGCGCGTCGGGTGGAGGGTCCGGAGGCGAGGGCCCTGGGTCTGGTGGACGAACTGGTGGCGGCCGGCGGTGACCGCGAGCGCGCCCTGGCCCTGGCGGAGGCGATCGCGGCCAACTCCCCGGTGGGGCTGCGGGCGGCCAAGCGGGCGCTGCGGCTCGGGCAGGGACTCGACCTGCGGGCCGGTCTGGAGGTCGAGGACGCGGCGTGGCGGTCGGTGGCGTTCTCGGGCGACCGGGCCGAAGGCGTCGCGGCGTTCAACGAGAAGCGCAAGCCGGAGTGGCCCGGAGAGTGAGTTTGACTCAATTGTCCCTAAGCTGGGGTGATGGGTGAGGATGTGCGACTGCGAGCCGTCGTGGCGCTCGCACAGTCGATGGCCGCCGCGCACACTCCGCGCGAGTCGTGGCGGGCGGCCGCGGCGGGCGCGTGCTCCGCGCTGGCCGGGAGCTTCGCCGCGCTGTCGGTCTGGGAGCGGGACCACGGCCGGCTGAAGGTGCTCGTCAACGCGGGGGAAAGGGCCGCGGACGAGGAGGAGTTCCCGGACGGGGAGACCTATCCCGTGCACCGCTTCCCGGAGATCACGGAGTTCCTGCACGAGCAGTGGGCGGGGGGCGGTGCGCCGCGCGCATGGGTCGAGACGGCGGAGGGCCCGGCGGCCGACGAGCACGGGTACAGCCACCAGCGCGTCGACGCGCTGCGGCAGCGCGGGCGCGGCTGCTGCGTCGTCGCGCCGATCGTGCTGCACGGGCGGGCGTGGGGCGAGCTCTACGTGGCCAGGGCAGTGGGGCAGCCCGTGTTCGACCGCGACGACGCGGACTTCGCGACGGTGCTGGCGTCGGTGGTGGCGGCCGGGATCGCGCAGCAGGAACGCCTGGAGGAGGTGCGGCGGCTCGCCTTCACGGACCCGCTGACCGGGCTCGCGAACCGGCGCGCCGTCGACGTACGGCTCGACGAGGCGATCGAGCGGCACCGGTCGGACGGGGCGGTGGTGTCGCTGGTGGTCTGCGACCTGAACGGTCTCAAACGGGTCAACGACACGCTCGGCCACGCGACGGGCGACCGCCTGCTGGAGCGCTTCGGCTCGGTGCTGTCGCTGTGCGGTGCGATGCTGCCGGGGGCGCTGGCGGCGCGGCTCGGCGGCGACGAGTTCTGTCTGCTGACGGTGGGACCGACGGCGGACGAGGTGGTCAAGGTCGCGGACGAACTCTGCGAGCGGGCCGGTGAGTTGAAGCTGGGTGAGGGTGTGGCGTGCGGTGTCGCGTCGACGGGCGATCCCATCGGGGCCGTACGGTCCGCCCGCCGGCTCTTCCGTCTCGCGGACGCGGCGCAGTACCGCGCGAAGGCGGCGCGGTCGCGCGGGCCGGTGGTGGCGGGGCGCGACGACACGGTCCTCTCCCTCGCGGACACGCCGCCGGCGACCTCGCAGGACCGCCGCCGCTTCCGGGACGCGCGTCGCCCCTGACGGGGGGCGGTGCCCCGTTCCCCTCGACGGGGGCGGTGCCCCCGTCGCCCGGTTCGGCGGCGCCGGTGACGCCGGGCCGGTACGGCCTGGGCGGGCCCGGGCGTCCGTCCTCGAACGCCGGACGGGCTCCGAGGAGCCCCGCGCACCCGCCCGGGCCGGGTGTAAGGAGTCCCTCCCCCGAGGGGTGGTGACAGAGAGGGATTCAATCCGTAGGGTGCTGAATATGGATATGCACACTGTCGTGGTGGGGACATCCGGGACCACCGTCGAGGATGTCATCGCCGTCGCCCGCGGCAACGCCCGCATCGAGCTCTCCGACGACGCCGTCACCGCGCTCGCCGCCGCACGCGGGATCGTGGACGCACTGGCCGCGAAGCCCGAGCCGGTGTACGGGGTGTCGACCGGGTTCGGCGCGCTCGCGACCCGGCACATCGGTCATGACCTGCGCACCCAGCTCCAGCGCAACATCGTGCGGTCGCACGCCGCCGGCATGGGCCCCCGCGTGGAGCGCGAGGTCGTCCGCGCGCTGATGTTCCTGCGGCTGAAGACCGTGGCCTCCGGGCACACCGGCGTACGCCCCGAGGTCGCCCAGACCATGGTGGACGTGCTCAACGCCGGGATCACCCCCGTCGTCCACGAGTACGGCTCGCTCGGCTGCTCCGGCGACCTCGCCCCGCTGTCGCACTGCGCGCTGACGCTCATGGGGGAGGGGGACGCGGAAGGCCCCGACGGCACCGTCCGCCCCGCAGGCGAGCTCATGGCCGCCCATGGCATCGCCCCCGTCGAGCTGCGCGAGAAGGAGGGCCTCGCCCTCCTCAACGGCACCGACGGCATGCTCGGCATGCTGATCATGGCCATCGCCGACCTGAAGCGGCTCTACACCTCCGCCGACATCACCGCCGCCCTCTCCCTCGAGGCGCTGCTCGGCACGGACAAGGTCCTCGCCCCCGAGCTGCATGCCATCCGCCCCCACCCCGGCCAGGCCGCCTCCGCCGCCAACATGAGCGCCGTGCTCAAGGGCTCCGAGCTCACCGGCCACTTCCAGGAGGAGGAGGCGCCCCGCGTCCAGGACGCCTACTCGGTGCGCTGCGCGCCCCAGGTCGCCGGTGCCGGGCGCGACACCCTCGCGTACGCGCTGCTCGTCGCCGAGCGCGAGCTCGCCTCCGCCGTCGACAACCCCGTCGTGCTCCCCGACGGACGCGTCGAGTCCAACGGCAACTTCCACGGCGCCCCCGTCGCGTACGTCCTGGACTTCCTCGCCATCGCCGCCGCCGACCTCGGCTCCATCGCCGAGCGCCGCACCGACCGGCTCCTCGACAAGAACCGCTCCCACGGCCTGCCGCCGTTCCTCGCCGACGACGCCGGCGTGGACTCGGGCCTGATGATCGCCCAGTACACGCAGGCCGCGCTGGTGAGCGAGATGAAGCGGCTGGCCGTCCCGGCCTCCGTCGACTCCATCCCGTCCTCGGCCATGCAGGAGGACCACGTCTCCATGGGCTGGTCGGCCGCCCGCAAGCTGCGCACCGCCGTCGGCAACCTCGCCCGGATCATCGCGGTGGAGCTGTACGCGTCGACCCGCGCGATCGAGCTGCGGCGCGGCCTCACCCCGGCCCCCGCGTCGAAGGCGGCCATCGAGGCACTGCGCGCGGCGGGCGTCGAGGGTCCCGGCCCCGACCGCTTCCTCGCGCCCGATCTGGCCGCCGCGGAGGTGTTCGTACGGGACGGACAGCTCGTCGCGGCCGTGGAGCCGGTCACCGGCCCGCTGGCGTGACGGGCCGTACGGTCGGCAGACCGTACGGTCAGTAGATACGCGCGCCCTGGCGTACGGCGAAGGACACGAACCCCGCGCCGATCCCCAGGAACGTCACGCCGCCGATCAGATACGGCGTCGTGTCCACGCTGCCCGTCTCGGCGAGGCGCAGCTCATCGGAGCCGCCTTGCCGGGACGCGGAAGCGGACGCAGAAGCCGGGGCGGCGGCGGAAGCGGAAGCTCCGGATGCCTGCTCGGCACCTTCGGCCCCGGCCGTCGCGTTCGCCGAGGGGACGAACCACAGCGCGCAGAGCAGGGTCCCTGCCGCGGTGGCGGTCAGCAGCGGGCGGCGAGCGACGGACACGAAATCGATCCCCCTTGTGACAACGGCGAATTGGCCGCGTGCGGTGATGCTGCCGCGATGCTAGTGAAAGCAGCGGGTCGCAGGAAAGTCGAGGTACCCCGGGGCCTACGCTCCGTCGTATGACCACTTCTGAGACATCACGCTATGTGCGCCTACACGTCGAATTGGTACTCGAGGTCGCGGAACCGGAGGCCCTGACCGACGCCGCGCTGGAGCGCGTCGAGGGCGACGACTACATGCCCGACGGCGAGCGCGCCCACGCACGCTCCACCGTCCGCGAGGACTCCGCCGAGGCGCTCGCCTATCTCATCGATCCCTTCGATCTGGTCACCGAGGTCCCCGGGGTGGAGCTCGCCCAGGCGTCCTGGAGCTGCGAGCAGGTCGAGTACGACCCCGATGCCGAGGAGTGGGACCTCGACGAGGAAGATGAGGATCTCGAGGACGAGGACCTCGAGGACGAGGGCGAGGGCGGCAGCACACGGTCGTGACACACCGTGGCAGCAGCGCAACGGGCCCGGGGTCGCCGCACCGCGAACCGGGGCCCGTTCGTATCCGTGCATCCCTTGGGAGGTCCGGGGCATACGACCCGGAGCCCCCGAGCGGGAACCGGAGCCCCACGGCGTGCGTCGATCAGTGGTGTTGCCCACATCTTTTCCCAGATGTGGAACCGGACGGACCTTTCTGGGTCTTCTTGAAAGAGTTGGCAGGGAATCGGCAACGATGGAGAAGCGTGTGATGACGGACAGCAAGCGGCGCAAGAGGCTCATGGCCGCGTCCGCGATGCTCGGCGGTGTGCTCGTGCTCACCGGCTGCAGCAGCAGCAACGCCGACTCGGGTGCCTCCGCCGAGAGCTCGAAGAAGTCACAGGAGCAGGTGGACGAGGCGGCCGCGAAGGACGCGTCGGACGCCCGAATAGTCATCTCGCCCAAGAACGGCGCCACCAACGCCTCCATCAACAAGGACGCCAAGGTCACCGTCAGCGATGGCACCCTCACCGAGGTCACCATGACCACGGCCGCCGGCGAGAGCGTCAAGGGCACGCTCGCCGCCGACGGCAAGAGCTGGACACCCGACGGCCAGCTGGAGCGTGCGACCACCTACAAGATCGCCGCCAGTGCGAAGGACGCCAAGGGCCGCGAGGCGCACGAGAACTCGTCCTTCACGACCGTCTCGCCCGCGAACAGCTTCATCGGCAACTTCACGCCCGAGGACGGCTCCACGGTCGGCGTCGGCATGCCGGTCTCGATCACCTTCAACAAGCCGATCACGGACAAGGCGGCCGTCCAGGGCGGTATCACCGTCTCCTCCAGCAGCGGCCAGGAGGTCGTCGGGCACTGGTTCAACTCCCAGCGCCTCGACTTCCGCCCCGACCAGTACTGGCAGGAGGGTTCCACCGTCACGCTGAAGCTGGAACTCGACGGCGTCGAGGGTGCCGAGGGCGTCTTCGGCGTCCAGCAGAAGACGGTGACCTTCACCATCGGCCGCAACCAGGTCTCCACCGTCGACGTCGCCACCAGGACCATGACGGTCACCCAGGACGGCAAGACGGTCAAGACCATCCCGATCTCCGCCGGCTCCCCCGAGAACCCGACCTACAACGGTCAGATGGTGATCTCCGAGAAGTTCAAGGAGACCCGGATGAACGGCGCGACCGTCGGCTTCACGGACGACGACGGCAAGGGCGAGTACGACATCAAGGACGTCCCGCACGCCATGCGGCTGTCCACGTCGGGCACCTTCATCCACGGCAACTACTGGGGTGCCGACTCGATCTTCGGCAGCGTCAACACCAGCCACGGCTGTGTCGGCCTGAACGACGTCAAGGGCGCGGGTGACGCGAACCAGCCTGCCGCCTGGCTCTTCAACAATTCCATGGTCGGCGACGTCGTGATCGTCAAGAACTCCAAGGACAAGACGATCGCCCCCGACAACGGCCTCAACGGCTGGAACCTGAGCTGGGCGGACTGGAAGGCCGGCTCCGCGGCCTGAGGCCCGTCGACAGCACGTCGACGGCCCGTTGACAGGACGACGGCGGCTCCCGGAACACTCCGGGAGCCGCCGTCCTCGTATCAGCGCCCGTCGATCGCGGCTCAGCGCCGGTCGATCGCGGCGACCTCGTCCACTCCCCACTGCGCCAGTAGCCCCAGCGACTCCGCCGACGCCGTCCCCGGCTCCGCGTGATACGTCACCAGCGACAGGTCCTCGTCGTCCGGCAGCCGCAACGTCTCGTACGACAGGGTCAGTTCGCCCACCAGCGGATGGTGCAGCCGCTTCGTGCCGTGGCCCTTCTCCTGCACCGTGTGCGCCGCCCACAGGGTGCGGAACTCGTCGCTCTTGACCGACAGTTCGCCGATCAGCGCCGTCAGCTGCGGATCGTCCGGGTAGCAGCCCGCGCACAGCCGCAGCACGCTCACCACCTCGACCGCCTTGCACTCCCAGTCGACGTACAGATCACGTGCGCCCGGGTCGAGGAACACCAGCCGCGCCACGTTCCGCTCCTCCGGCGCCATCCCCGCGAAGTCGCCGAGCAGCGCCCGCGCCATCCGGTTCCACCCCAGGATGTCCATCCGCCGCCCGACGAAGAAGGCGGGCACCCCGTCCATCGCGTCGATCAGCATCTGGAGCTGCGGCCGCAGCTTCTGCACCGCCCGCGCCGCCCTTTTCTTCTTCTTCTGGTTCGGCTTCGCGAGATGGACCAGATGGTCGCGCTCCGTGTCCGAGAGGCGCAAGGCCCGGGCGATCGAGTCGAGCACCTCGATGGACACGTTCTGGCCGTGGCCCTGCTCCAGCCGGGTGTAGTACGCGACGGACACCCCGGCCAGCTGCGCCAGCTCCTCGCGGCGCAGCCCGGGCACCCGGCGTTGGCGGCCGAACGAAGGCAGGCCCACGTCCTCCGGCTTCAGCCGGGCCCGCCGCGTGTGCAGGAATTCGCTGAGTTCGGCACGCTGGTCCATACCGCCAAGTATTCCGCTCCGCATCCGGAGGGAGGCCTCGGAGCCTGACCCTGTCAGTGGTAGGCACAGCGGACGTACGTACGACAGAGCACTGGGTGACCGGCGAGGATCCGGGCACGCTGGACACCATGACCACGCATGCTTCCACTGTCCCCGCATACGCCGCCCCCGCCGCTGGTGCGCCGCTGGAGCGCACCACCATTGCGCGCCGGGCGGTCGGCGAGCACGACGTACTGATCGACATCAAGTACACCGGCATCTGCCACTCCGACATCCACCAGGCCCGCAACGGCTGGGGCGAAGGCATCTTCCCGATGGTCCCCGGCCACGAGATCGCCGGCATCGTCACGGAGGTGGGCCCCGGCGTCACGAAGTTCGCCGTCGGCGACCGGGTCGGCGTCGGCTGCCTCGTCGACTCCTGCCGTGAGTGCGACAACTGCAAGGCCGGACTCGAGCAGTACTGCACAGGCGGCAGCGTCCCCACGTACAACGGCCTCGACAAGAACGGCGAGCCGACCTACGGCGGCTACTCCACGCACATCGTCGTCGACGAGGCCTTCACCGTCCGCATCCCCGACGGGCTGTCCCTGGACGTGGCCGCGCCGCTGCTGTGCGCCGGGATCACGACCTACTCCCCGCTGCGGCACTGGAACGCGGGCCCCGGCAAGAAGGTCGCCGTCGTCGGCCTCGGCGGCCTCGGCCACATGGGCGTCAAGATCGCGCACGCGCTGGGCGCCGAGGTGACCGTGCTGTCACAGACGCTGGGGAAGAAGGACGACGGGCTGCAGCTGGGCGCCGACCACTACTACGCCACCAGCGACGACGCGACGTTCGAGGCCCTCGCGGGCACCCTCGACCTGATCATCAACACGGTCTCCGCGCCGCTCCCGCTGGACAGGTACCTCGGCCTGCTGAAGACGGACGGGGCACTGGTGAACGTGGGCGCTCCCGAGGAGCCCGTGTCGCTGAACGTCTTCTCCCTGATGGGCGGCCGCAAGTCGCTCGCCGGGTCGGGCATCGGCGGCCTCCCGGAGACCCAGGAGATGCTCGACTTCTGCGCCGAGCACGGGCTGGGCGCGGAGATCGAGGTGATCAGGGCCGACCGGATCAACGAGGCGTACGAGCGGGTGCTGGCGAGTGACGTCCGCTACCGCTTCGTGATCGACACCTCGACGATCTGACGACCCCGAGGTGGCACGACCTCCGAGGTAATCGACCGGCCGGGCGGGCCGGGGGCACGATCGGGTGCATGAGCGCATACGCCATCGCCAACTTGTTCCCCCCGGCCCGTCTCGACGACGAGGTCCTCACCTACATGGAGCGCATCGGGGCCACCCTCGACCCCTACGGCGGCCGGTTCCTCGTGCACGGCGCCCCGGAGCGTGACGTGCGCGAGGGGGAGTGGCCCGGTGCGCTCGTGATCATCGGCTTCCCGTCGATGGACGCCGCCCGCTCCTGGTACGACTCCGAGGCCTACCAGGAGCTCGCCCCGCTGCGCGCCCGGCACATGAAGGGCGCCGTCGTCCTGATCGACGCTGTTCCGCCGGGATACGACGCCGCCGAGACCGCCGCGCGCCTCAGGGAGGCGCAGCAGAACGCGGCGTGACCGCTCGAGGCCGCCTGTGCCGACGTCACCGTCGGAACGGGCGGCCCGCCCGTAGTGCCGGCCGGGGCGCCATTGCCGGGCAGGGGCCCCGCCGAACCGTCAAGTCGCCTGCTCCACAGAGGAGTTGGAGGATCGGCCGGCAGGGCGGCACGGGGCTCCCCGTCTCACTGCGCGCCGCCGTCCTCGTCGTCCTCGTCGTCCCCCTCCGGCTCGAACCCGGAGAGCAACAGTTCCAGGGCGGCCTGGTCCGGCGGCACCCACGGCGAGGCACCCGCCGCCGCGCCCAGCGTGTCGAGCATGGGGGCGGTGAGGCCCGTGGCGGGCGGCAGATGGGCGGAGAGGATGAGGCCGGGGTCCCGGTCCCGTATCGGCCGGAAGGTGGCGAGGAACTTCCCGGGATCGACGTTCTCCACCCATGGGCTGTCCACGGTCGCCCAGAGCAGCTGCGCGGCATGCAGATCATCGTCGTCGACCTCGCCCACGTCGTCGGCCTCGGCGAGGTCCACGGTGGGCATGGGCCCGCCGAAGCAGTCGGCGCTGAAGCACGCCCCCGACCGGTCGTCGAAGAAGGCGACGGTCGTGGGGTTGTCGTACAAGGGCGGCCGGAAGCCCGTGAGCGTCCGGTCGCCGACGTCCAGGGACTGGCCGGGGTTCAGCAGGTACAGCCGGTCGACCGGGATCGGCCGCTCGCTCGCCATGCGCCCGGCCGTCCCGAACGTACATACGACACGGGCCTCGGGTGCCGCCGCGAGCAGATCGAAGATCCCGCCGGTGTGATCCCGGTCATCGTGCGTCAGCCAGATCCAGCGCACGTCGGCGGGGTCCATCACGGACCCGAGCGCCTCCAGAAAGTCCCTGTCGGGCAGCCCGAGCCCGGTGTCGACGACGACGGGCTGCGCGGCGAGCAGCACGAAGGCGTTGACCGGCAGATACCCGATCCCCGGCACCTGCAGGCTGTCACTGAGGACGCCGATGTCGGGGCGGACCTTGTGAATGCGCATACGTCCATCGTCGGCCCCCGCCCAGACCCGCGCACCCCGCGCCCGGACGCGGGGTGCGCGGGTCCGGGCGCGGGGCCACGGGCGTCAGTCGATGCGTGCGCAGAGGTCGTCGCTGGTGGCGTGGGCCATGGTCACGGTCTTGTACCCGGTGGCGCTGATGTCCATCGTGTACGCCCCGTCGATGACGTACAGGCCGCGCGCCAGTGTGCCCCCGCCCTCCGCGAACCCGACGAGCACGGGCCCGAGCACGGACCAGAACTGCGATCCGTCGGTCCGGTACTCGACGACGGCGGTGCCGCTCGCGTCCGCGTCGTAGGAGGCGCCGGTGTCGGTGTTCGTGACCCGTACGACCAGATCCCCCGTGTACGCGACCCGCTTCGCGGAGCCGTCCGGCCGCCGCTCCAGCACGCGCCGCACGACCTCGTCGACGACGGGCTCGCCGTGGACGGGGAAGTCGCACCGCGCACCGGCGGGCACGGTCCAGGGGGCCGAGGGCGCCGGCTCCCAGCCGGGGAGCGTGACGGTGGCGGCTTCGGAGGCAGCGGTGGCGGCCGAGGCGGCGGTGGCGGCGGTGGCGGCGGTGGCGGCCGAGGTGGGCACCGCGGAGAGGAGGACGGCGGCGAGCGCCGAGAGCGCAATGATGGTGCGTCGCATGGATGCTCCCTGGTGAAGTGGGCTCTGAGGACGACAAGGACCTCAGCGACCTCAGCCTCACCGCGGCCGCTGACCACACTCTCACCACACCCGCACCGCGGCCATGGTTAGGCTGGCGCCCGCCATGGAGTTCAAGCTGCTCGGGCCGTTCGAGGCCCGCCACGAGGGACAGCGGATCCTGGTGGGCAGCCGCCGCCAGGAGCGGTGCCTGCTGTCGATCCTGCTGCTCGACGCGGGCAGCGTCGTGACGACCGCTCGCATCGTGGACCTGCTGTGGAACGGCGCGGCGCCCCCCTCGGCCCGCGGCACGGTCCACACCTACGTCGGAAGGCTGCGCGCCCGGCTCAAGCCCCACGGGCTGCACATCGAGACCCGGCACGACGGTTACTCCGTCGATCCCGACGGGCATGTGACGGACGCTCAGGAGTTCCGCTCACTCGTCCAGCGTGCGGCCGCCGTCGGGGATCCCGGCGAGCGACTGCGCTGCTACGACCAGGCACTCGCGCTGTGGCGCGGTCCGCTGCTCGCCGACGTGGCGGACGACGGGCTGCGCGAGCGGCTCGGCGGCCCACTCTCCGAACTGCGCCTGTCCGCCCTGGAACAGCGCGCCGAGGCCCAGCTCACCATGGGTCTGCACGAACGGGTCGTGGCGGATCTGACCCCGCTGTCCCAGGAGCGCCCCGAGCGCGAACGCCTCGTCGCCGCCCACATGACCGCGCTCTACCGCAGCGGCCGCCAAGCCGACGCCCTCCAGCTCTACCGGCACACCCGAAGAACCCTGGTGGACACGCTGGGCATCGAACCGGGCAGCGAGCTGAGGACACTCCAGGACCGCATCCTGCGCGGCGACCCCCGACTGGACAGGCCACCGGCGCCCCTGTACGCGGTGCGGGTCGGCGACGAGTGGCTGCCGTGGAGCACGAGCGGCCATCCGGCGCTGGAGTTCTGCAACACGTACGCCGGCTGGGGCGAGCGCGGCGGGCCGATGCCCGGCTCGGACTGGCTGCGCCGCTACGAGACCCTAGCGGTGTGGGCCGGCCACATGAACCTGGCGGACGACCACGACGTCGCCCGCCTGCGCCGACAGGCCGGGGAACAGCCCGACGAGGCCGCCGCAGCGCTGGAGGAGGCACGCGAGTTCCGTACCCAGCTGTACGCCGGCCTGACCGACCCGGACGACGCCCGCGCCTTCAAGGCGGTGGCGGCCGTCGCCCAGGACGCGGCCCGGCTCTCGGTCTTCACCCGCGCCGAGGACGGCCTCGGCACTTGGCGTCTCCCGCCGTCCGCCGGCCTCCGCCTGCCCGCTCTCGCCACGGCTCGCAGCGCCGCCGAACTCCTCGCGGACCCACGCCGCTTCATGATCCGCGCCTGCCCCAGCTCGGACTGCGGCTGGCTCTTCCTCGACGAGGGCGGACGCCGCAGATGGTGCAGCCTGGCGACGTGCGGGCGCGGGCCTCAGCCACTGGCGCGGACCACAGGTCCGTGACCGGGTTCGGATTCAGGTTCAGGTTCGGGTTCAGGCCAGGTTCAGCGCACCTCAGCTACGCGCCCGTTGCGGCGCCCGCGCTCGTCGCCGCGCCCGTGCCCGCGCTCGGCCCGTGATCGGTGAGGACTTGGTGGATCACGTGGCGCGCGGTGGCCGCCATCACCGGGTTCGTGATCCGGTAGTACGCGAGCTCGATGAGCGCGATCGACAGCGCCCAGCCGCGCCCCCTGGCCCAGGTCGCGTCGTCGACTCCCACGACGGTGCGGAAGACGTCCCTCGCACCCGCGTCGAGCAGGCTCCACGCGGCGATCAGGTCGACGGCGGGCTCGCCGACCCCCACACACCCGAAGTCGATGACCGCCGCCAGCCGGCCGTCGTCGACCAGCACGTTCCCCGGTGACAGATCCGCGTGCACCCATACCGCCGGACCCTGCCACTGGGGTGCCCGCAGGGCCGCCTCCCACACGGCGGTGGCCGAGGCGGTGTCGACGATTCCGTGCAGCTCCTCGATCGCGTCGCGCGTCTCGGCGTCGCGCACTGCCAGGGGTTCGTGGCGGTACGCGGGTGGCCCGTCCGCCGGAGCGATCCGCTGCAGTGCGACGACGAACGCCGCGAGATCCTTCGCGAGTTCCACGGCTTCCCGGTCGGCCATGCGGCCCACGCCGTCGACGGCCGGGTTCTCTCCCTCGAGCCAGGGGTAGACGGACCAGGACCAGGGATAGCCCTCGGCGGGCCTTCCCTGCCCGATCGGGACGGGAACGGCGACCGGAAGCAGTGGGGCGAGGCGCGGCAGCCATCGCTGCTCCCTGTCCACGTCCTCGGCGCCGCCGGGGATACGAGGGAGCCGCACGGCCATGTCCTTGCCGAGCCTGTAGACGGCGTTGACCGTCCCGGCGGAGTCGACCGGCTCGACGGGAAGCTCCGCCCACTGCGGAAACTGGCCGGCGAGCAGGCGTCGTACGAGAGACACATCGGTGTCGACCTCGTCTGCGTGCATCTTGCCGGCACCCATGCGCACTCCTGGTCTGGACGGAAACCACCGCACCTTGAACGGCCATGCAAGCGGTTCGGTCCGAGCCGGGGCAACTCAATTCCCGCCCGGGTGATGAAGCGAAGGGGGCGGGCCCCCGGTGCGGCTCAGGGCATCAGGCATCCGTTCCAGCAACGCCACCGTCAGACCCTGCACGTGCTCGGCGCGGGTCGGCATGTACTTCGCGCGCAGCGCCTGCCGCTGGGCCAGGGGCAGACCCATGAGCGGGTTCGGCTGGTCGCCCGCCACGACCAGCCAGACGCGGGGTTCGCTGCCCACACAGGCGGCCGGGTCCGGGCACTCGTTCGCCCGCAGATGGTTCCGTTCCGCGGCCGACTCGGCCAGGAACACATCGCGCATCCGCACATGGTCCGGCAGATAGAAGCGGAGCGCCACGTCGAGCACGTCCCCCCAGGGCCGCTCACGGTCGAGAACGATCGCGTCCCCGGGTGCACGGAACCTCTCGATGATCCGCGCGGCCCCCGCATAGTCGAGGCCGCCGGTGTGTGTGAACGGCATCCGCAGGTCCCGGTGCTCGGGCAGGGTCAGCAGCGTGAGCACCACCAGCACCGACGCCGCAACGGCCCGGGACCGCGCGGCGATACCGGCCCCGGCGAGCATCGCCCACGCCGGCACGGTGATCAGAAGGTAGCGGTTGAAGAAGTACGACACGTCGCCGTGCGAGACCGCCCACAGCACGAGCGCCGGCAACAGTCCCAGCGCGACGCAGACCAGCACCGGACCACGGCTGCGCCCCCACGCCGACGCCGCGAGCGCGAGCACCGCGCCCACCAGCAGTGAGGACCCGAACAGCTCCGGCCAGACGGAGACGAGGCTCAATGCGTCGGGCTCGGGGATCCAGGCGATCTGCCGGCTCTGCGCCCGGCCCAGCAGCACCACCGGAGCCACGGCCGCCACACCGGCCGCGGCCGCCAGGCCGAAGCCCCACAGCCGCCGCCGCTCGGCCTTCGTCCGCAGGACCACCACGGCCGCGTGTCCGACCAGCGCCGTCAGCGCCAGCAGATTGAGCAGACCGACCACCGCGACGCACAGTCCGTACGCTGCCCAGCGCCACCGGCTCCCCGGCCGGTCCAGCGCCCGCAGCAGCAGCAACGTGGCCAGCGACACGGCACACACCACCAGGGCGTACGGACGGACCTCATGGGCGTACCGGCTCACCGCCGGGATCAACGCGAACAGCAGCCCGGCGGCCACCCCGGCCCGCCGCCGCCCGAAAAGCCGCTTCCCGCACAGCGCGGTGCACGCCGCCGCACCGGCCATCGCGAGCGCCGAGGGAAGACGCAGCATCACCGCGGAGTCCCCGAACACCGCCATCCAGCCGTGCAGGAACAGGTAGTACCCGCCCAGCACCGCGTCCACCTGCCGGACCGTGTCCAGCAGTTGCCCGATGTCGCGGGAGGACACGTCCCAGCTGTTCAGTTCGTCGGACCACAGCAGCGGCGTACCGATGCCGTACAGCGCGCACGCCAGCGTGGCGACCGCAGGCCACAGCCAGACCGCGCGCAGCGCCCCACGGAATCGCTCCGTTGACGGGGGTGTCTGCGACGCCGGTGGTGCCTGCCGTTCCGGCGGCGCAGATGCGGCATCGGTTGCGGTATCGGGGAGAAGAGCCATGTCCGAGCCTTACGTCGTGGCGGTAGCGCGACGACCTTAGGGACAGACCGGGCCGATCAGGCCGCGACATACCGAGCATGGCCGATCAATCGCCCGGCTTGTGGAACAACCCTCCGGCGCGCCGGACGTCAGCAGCTCGGTCGTCCGGGCAGGCCCCCGGGGCTGAGATGTATTCCCCCCGGCCGGACCTCGCGACCTGCTTCAATCGGCCTGGCCGAGTCGCCGGGTGTCGCCAGGTCAGGGGGAGCCGTGCTGCGTGAACGCGAGGTCATTCTCAACGAGCTTGCTCAGGGGCTGCGTCCGATGCCGGAGGGCATCGTGTGGTTCGAGAGCCTCGCGGAGGAGGAGCGGCGTGCCGCGCTGCATGAACTGTCACTGTTCTGCGGTCAGGCCCGCGCCACGAAGGAGGACGCGGCGGAGGCCATTGCACGGTCGGGAATACGGCCCACTCACACACCCGCCGTCATGGCCGGCCTGGGGCGCTTCCACATGTCCGGACTGCCTTCTTACGAGCACATCAAGGCATTCCGGCTGCTGGTCGCGCTGCTCGGCATCGCGGATGCCCGCCGACGCGAGCGCTCCTGGGTCGGCGGGTGCAGTCATGAGTGGCATCGGCTGTCGCGCGAGCGGGACTTGGGGACGCCCACCACGTGATCGGTGCCGCCATGGTGCGGAGTGGTTCCGGTGGCGGTCCTTCCGGGTCGGCGGCGTCGCCCCGCACGATCGTCAGGAGTTTCGCATCGGCGTCGGCCTGCAGTTGGTCGAGGACCTGCTGCCACGTTCCGTTACGCTGCCACCTGCGGAACGGGTCGTCGACCCGGTCCCAGGGGCCGCACCGCTCCGGCACATCCCGCCACGGAGTTCCGCGCCGCCCCGGGTCCGCCATCGTATCCCGTCTATGAGCTGCCGCCTTGTCCAAATCGGTGGCTTCCAGGCTTCTTCCCCGTCGGCAGCAACCGCTCCAGCCGGGCACACTGTGCATCTGTCAGATCTCCACGCGCCACGACGCGTGATCATCACTGATCAAGATCTACTTTCGCGACAGATCCTCCAGCCACGCGCCGGTGTCCCAACTGCAGCAGCTGGGACACCGGGTGGTTTACGTCAGTTCCGTTACGCGGGTGGGTAGACCAGGGTGATTTCAGTGTGTATGCCCGCCTGGTCCACCTCGGGGTACATCGACACTTCGCCGTCGGACCAGCGGACGATGAGATCGTTCGGCCGACGGTCCTCGGTATAGTCGCCGGAGGCGATGATGGTGGCGTGGGTCCACAACCTGTTGGGTGACTTGACCTTCGTCTCCCCGTGGAAGCCATTCTGGTCGATGTCTTGGTAGATGGTCACTTCGCCATCCGTCCACCGGACCATCAGGTCGTACTGTGCACTGCCGATGAAGTCACCGGCTGCGATGGTGGCTGCATGTTTCCAGGTTCCGTTCGGTGCGGAGAGCTTCTTTTCGCCGTGGAACCCGTCCCGGTTGACATCGGTGTACAGGGTCACTTCACCGTCGGACCACCGGACCAGCAGATCGTCGGTCCACTTGTTGTTGGTCGTGTACCGGCCACCGGTTATCGATACGGCATGGGTCCACAGCGTGTTGGGCTTCTGGAGCTGAACTTCGCCGTGGAACCCCTTCTCGTCGACGTCCGGGTAGAGCGTGAGTTCGCCGTCCTTCCAGCGCACGATGAGGTCGTCCGTATCCTCACCGCTGAAGTCGCCGGCGGCTATGGTCGTCGCGTGCTTCCAAACGCTACCGGCGGAAGCGAGCTTGATCTCCTTGTCAAAGTTGTCCTCATCCTCCCCCGCTCCCCGGTAGAGGGTGAGCTCGCCATCAGACCAGCGCACGACGAGGTCGGAGTAGTCCCATTCGCCAGGGTTGCCGTCTGTGAAGTAGCCACCTGCGAGGACTTCGGCATGCTTCCATGTCGCCGCTGTGCCCAGGACGCCACGGCCAGCTGGTTGCCTGTTGTTGACCGCGTCGTCGTAGAGTGCCTTAGCGTCACCGTCGAGGTAGGAGCTGTAGGAGATGTCATCGACGTCGCCGCCCGTCTTCCAGCCTCCGATGACACCGATGACCCCCCAACCGGAGCCTCGCTTGATGAGGAACGGACCGCCCGACGCACCCCCGGAATAGGCCTTGCACTCGATCTTGAGGAAGCTGCCTGGGATGCCGGGGGTCGAGCTGTTGAAGCGCACGGTCTTGTCGGTGCAGTCGAGGGGCCGCTTCTGGTTGGCCGGGTAGCCGATGAGGCGTACTGGTTTGTGCTCGTACCCGGCGTTGATCACCAGTTCCGCTCCGCCGACGACGTCCTCGACCTCTTTACCGCCCCGCTTCTCAAGCTGGAGGAAGTTGAAGTCCAGGTCCGCTGCTGCATCCACCCCCTTCGCCAAATACCGCTTGTCGACGTAGATCCTGCCCGGCTTGACGGTGAAGGCCCCGTGTGGTTTCTTGCCGTCGTCGTACTGAGGGACGAACGTCAGATTCTTTCGAGCATCCTGGTCGTCGAAGCAGTGGCCAGCGCTCATGACCAGGTTCTTGTGCGGACTTCTCACCACAGTGCCGCCGCAGAAACGACCCGAATTCGTGCCGTCGTTCCAGAAGAACGTGCCCACTATGGGTAGGCCTTCGAACGGCTTGCTCGGTGAGGCAGCCAGCGCCTTGCGTGTGCCGGAAGGAACAGCCTCATCTTCCTTGACGGGCTTGGCGGCCCGCATGCGCTCTGGAGTCCAGTAAGCGTCTGCGTCGGCAGGTGTGAACCCTCTGGCGTCGTCATCTCCTGCTGCAGGCACGGGTGTGGCGGGCGGCGTTGGTTCGGCGTGTGCTGGGGCCATCGGCAGTAATGCCAGTGTGGTCGCAACCGATAAGGCCCCGATGAGCGTACGTATTCGCATGGTTGCTTCTCCTGGTCAAGTGAGAGGCAGATCACCCTTTGTAGCGAGATCCCCCGGAGTGAGCCATGATCGTACGACCGAGAGCCGTAGGGGGACGACTTAAATGACCAGGATCACACCACAACGCGTCCGCCGGTGGGTGCCGGCAATCGGGGTGGCTGCCGCACTGGTGGCCGGTGGGGAGACGGCGATCGCCGAACAGATTCCGTTTCCCGGAGCCGGATATGTGCGCATCGAGGGGCCAGTTGAACCTGGTGGGCTCGTCGCAATCACCGTGAAAGAGGAACCTGGGAATCCACACCCGACAGCTGTGGCGCTATCCAGTCCCGCGTTGGAACCCCATGTGTCCCTCGGAGACACAGGCAGGGCCTGGATCGGCGCGGCTCGCATTCCTGCGGCAACAAAGCCCGGAACTTACAAGGTCAAGTTGCGGCTGGCCTACGAGAGCGCTCACTGCATGAACGAGGAGGACCGGGAAAGCGTCTGCGATTACGAACCTACCGTCCTGTGGAGCAAAGTAACCGTCGTAGCCAAGGCTAGAGGTGTATCGGACACGTCAGGATTCGGGCAGGGCGCAGCCGTCGGTGCGCTTGGCGCCACGCTTGCCGTCTTGGCTGTAGCGGGGGTTCGGAGACTCATCAGACGGTCGCGCTCCCGCTCCAATCGGTCCCACGACTAGGAAGTCCTGACAGATTTCTCCGATGGAGCTCCGCATTGCGCGACCACGCGTTCCTTCGGCCCACAATGACTACTCCACACCTGCTGCAACAAGGAGGCCGAGTGTCCCGCGCGCTCCGGCGGGTTGCCCTGCCCACTGCCGCTGTGCTGCTGACGTGCTCGGCATGCACCAACTCGACCCCTTCAGGGAACTCCGCGCCACCTGCCGCCGCCTCATCTGGCGCGGCGAGCCTTCGCGACCCGCTTTTTCCCGGACTGGGCAACGGCGGATACGACGTTTCCCACTACGTCCTCACACTCGCCTATCAGCCCGAGGCGAACACGCTCAAGGCCACAGCAGTGATTACTGCACGCGCCACCCAGGCTCTGAGCTCCTTCAATCTGGATCTGCACGGCCTCTCCGTCCGCAACACCACGGTGAACGAACGCGTGGCACGAACAGAGCGTCGCGGTGATGAGCTGGTGGTGACGCCGTCCGCCCCAGTGGGCCGAGGGCAGGAGTTCACCACCGCCGTCTCTTATGACGGTCTGCCGGCGACCATTGAGGGTGAAGACGGCTCGATTGAAGGCTGGATGGAGACTGACGACGGTGCGGTGGGACTGGGAGAACCCACGGGGTCCACGGCATGGTTCCCCGGAAACCATCACCCTTCGGACAAGGCTAGCTACGACATCACCATCACGGTCCCCGCCGAATTGAAAGCCATCTCCAACGGCACCCTGAAACGCCGGACGGAGGAAGGGGGACTGGCGACATATGCATGGAAGAACCCGGAACCCATGCCCAGTTACGCGGCCACGGTAGCCGTTGGCGTCTTCGACATCAGCGAGACCACCACCGGCGGCCTGCCCGTATACGTGGCGACAGACCCGGACGAAGCGGACAAGGCGCAGGACATGCCTTCGCTGATAGGAGAAATGACCGCTTGGAGCGTTTCACGGTTCGGCCCTTACCCGTTCGCTTCCACCGGCGCGATTGTCGACCACTTTCCCGAACTCGACTATGCGCTTGAGACGCAGACCAAACCGTACTTCCAGAAGGCCCCCGGGGATGGCCTTGTGCTCCACGAGATCGCCCACCAGTGGTTCGGCAACTCGGTGACGCCACGATCGTGGAAGGACATGTGGCTCAACGAAGGCTTCGCGACATACGCCGAATGGCTGTGGGAAGAAGAGCAGGGTGGTGAATCGGCCCGCGAAACTTTCGATGCCTTCTATTCTGGCACCCACCCGGAGAGCAAGGGCATATGGGACTTCCCGCCGGCGGACCCGCCGGATGCCGGCCATGTGTCCGACCCGCCTGTCTATGGCCGCGGTGCGCTGGCACTGCACAAAGTGCGCGAGGCAGTCGGTGACAACACGTTTTTCTCCATTCTGAAGACGTGGGCGGAACGGCACCGCCACAAGAATGCCGACACCAGCCAGTTCATCAAGCTGTGCGAAGAGATGTCGGCGAAGGACCTGAGGGGACTCTTCGACGCCTGGCTCTTCGGCGAGGGAAAGCCCCCTAACGCGCCGGCGTGACAGACTCTTCATGATCCTGCGGGCGTCCAGGATCAATTCGCCGAGCATCCCACTGGTAAGTTGCTGCATTGGCACGGACGCACGGACGCACGCTGCTGAGAAGACAGCAACCAACAAAAGACATCTCGGTACTCGAGGGGAACTACTCGAGCCGTAAGTCTAGAAGCCGACGAGGTGTAACCTCGGCAGGAGTAGATACCCAAGGAAGCGGTTCCCGTCCGGCGAGAACGGGAACCACCTCCCGGAGTGCGATGGCTAAAATCCTCCGTGACCCCTCTGAATCCAGGTCACGTACGTGACTTTAGCCGTTCCGCACGTAACTATGGATGCACGGAGCCGATTTACGAATGGCCCTTCAGCTACCCATGTCCGGCCGTCACTCGCCCGGCACGTAGCCATGGCTTTGTGCCGAATTACGGCGCTGCCTGCGTCGCATATGACCTTCCCGTAGTTTTTCCCGCCAGCCGAATAGATCGACTTGGTGCAACGGTCTGCCGCGTCGGACGTGCCGGCTGAACCAAGGATAGCGACGGCTGCCATTCCCGCGGCTACTCCCGTCGCAATAGATGACTTCAATTCCCCTCCCAAATGATCGAATCTTCGCGCGAAAGTTATCTCGGTGCCTGCTAACCATGCAACGTGATTTTTAAATGTTGCGGGAATTAGGCTGCGGATTCATCAGGAGTGGCGCGAACGTCGGCCTTGACATTGAAGTCGTGTCCCAGAGGTAGTTCGTTGCCGAACCGGGCCACGAGCTTGGCGTCGGCTCCACAGGCCTTCGCTGCTGGCTACGCCTGATGCTGCTATTTGCGGGCCGACGACTAAGGCTCGGCGAAGAGACGTTGAGGGCGGCGTACGAGAAGGTGGACGCCGTCCCGGCCGGAGCGTGGCCCGTGGCGCCCGTCTAGCCGGACTGAGACGCGACCCCGACGAGAAGGAGACGGAGCGCACCCGCGTGCTTTGCGGTCCAGGCCCCAGAACTCGGCCGCCGAGCCGATGTCACCAGGGGCCCGGTTGGCGAGCATCGTCGCGGGCAGAGCGCGTCCAAGTCGCATGGAACATGCTTCCCCCTTGATGGACATGCGAGTGGCCCGATGGTCAGCCGGACCAGCCTCTTGCGATCAGGCTCAAGATCGTATTTGGGGGTTGCCCGACCAACCAGTCCTTTCGGAAACTTGGCCGCATCTCGATGGAACCCTTCGGCGCCGGTTGAGCTCTCCCTACCTGGAGTCATAGGCGAGCAGGGGGACCAGCGAAGTCGATGCGCTTCTGGCGCGGGGTCCTCACGCCTGGGCCGGCGACAGGCTGGGCGGTACTCCAGGATCATGGCTGAGCGTCGCCGCTATCCCAGTGATCTGTCCGATGCCCGTTGGGCGTTGGTCGAACCGGTCCTGACAGCCTGGCGGGCCGAGCGTCGCGGCCGGGGCTGGCTATCGGCCGGCCACCCGACCATGACCTGCGGGTCCTGCTGGACGCGGTCCTCTACGTGAACCGCACTGGCATCCCCTGGCGTTACCTCCCGCACGACTATCCACCCTGGCCCACCATCTGCGCCTACCTCGCCCGCCGGCAGGAGGAGGGCGTCTTCGGCCAACTCACCAGTCTGCTGAGGCGACAGGTGCGGCAGCGTGAGAGTCGCGAGGCCGAACCTCGGCCTGTGTCATCGACCCAGAGCATCAAGACCTCCACCCACGCCCCCGCGATCGGGCAGGGAACCGACGCAGGGAAGAAGGACGTGGGCCGCAAGCGGAGCATCGTCATCGACACCGTCGGCCTCCTGCTGGCCGTGGTCACCGCGGCCAGCGTGCAGGACTCCGTCGCCGGCCAGACCCTCATCGAAAAGGTGGCCGCCGAGCACCCCACGATCCGCAAGACCTGGGTCGACGGCGGCTACCGTCAGCACCTCGTCGAGCACGCCGCCACCCCGCATCGACATGCACATCGTCCGCCGCGATCCCACCACCAGGGGATTCACCGTCCGCCCGCGCCGTTGGACAGTCGAGCGCACGCTGGGCCGGCTGATGCAACTCCGTCGCCTGGCCCGCGTCTACGCAACCCATCCCCACCGCTCCGCAGCCACGATCCACCTCGCGATGATCAATCTCATGACGCGACGCCGCACCGGCGAATCCACCCCCACATGGCGCGGCACCTGAAACCCCCAGCAACCACGCATAGCGGGATGAAGCAACGGGACGAAGCGCCCTCTCAGAGACCGGACGGGTGGGTGGAGAGCCAGGAGCTATGGCGGTTCCGGATACGGTCTCGTTCGGCAGGCGTGGTGAGGATGACGTCTGCGCCGCCGTCGTAGGGATGGTGGATGCGGTGGAGTTCTGTGTCGGTGATGAACACCTCGACGACCGCTTCGTCCGCTACGGCGCGCAACAAGTCGTCGATGCAGCCATGTCGCCACGGTCGCCGGTCGGCGTAGAGACGTGTGTGGGTGTGGAACTCGGGGTCAGGGTCGTCCAGTTCCGCTTCGGTCCACCAGTGCACGCTGTCGGGGTGGAGTTCTTGTCGTGGTGTCGGGTAGCCGGCGGGCCCGGTCGGCGTGTTCGACCAGTCCATGGTCACCACGAACACGTCCATGCCCGCGAACAGTTCGTCGAGGATCGTGTTGTACCGGTCCAGCACGATCGCGTACTCGTCCTCGGACTCGGGGTAGCGCTTCGAACCGGGAAGGCTGTGGAAGCGCACCCAGCCATCCGCGTGCGTGCCACGAAAGGTGTGGGCGATGGGCGGGCCCGACGGCCGTCGTTCCCGCCACAGCGTCGCGAGCAGCGAAGGTGTGACGCCAGCGGTCACCCGTCGGCCTTCGCCACGCCGATCGGGCAGGACACGCCGGTCCCGGCGAGCCTGTGCTGCCATGTGACCCGTGGGATCAGGCGCGCAGACCCGTGAGCCCGTCATACGCGGCCGTGACGATCTCTAGTCCCCGATTGTCGTCCGCCGGTTCGCGCATCTGATGTGTCACGTACGCCACTGCCATACGGGCGTCAGGATCGATCATGACCAGTGAGCCGCCCCAACCGCCCCACCCGTAGGTGTTGCCGAAGAGTCCGTAGCCCAGACCCCAGCGCATCGGCATGCCCAGGACGCGGTCATCGCCGTGGAACTGCTCCTCCCGGGCACGGTCACAACCCGCCTGCGACAGCAGCCGCGCCCCCCGCACCGATCCTCCGCAGGCCATCACGGACTGGACGAGGGCGACCGAGCGGGCGTTGCCGAGCCCGTTCGCCGCAGGGATTTGCGCACGGCGCCAGGCCACGCTGTTCCCGTCGTGGACCCGTATCGGGGTCCCGGCGGCGGGAGTCGCGCCGCTGGCGGGGGCACTCGCGGCGTAGCCGTCGTCCCGGGACTGTGGCGGGATTGTGAGCGCCACCCGGTGGTCGTGCTCGGCGGGCAGGCCGATGTGGAAGTCCGCGCCCAGGGGGTCGGCAACCTCGTCGGCGAAGAACGCGCCCAGACTCCGGCCGGTGATGCGGCGTACGACCTCGCCCACGAGGAATCCCTGGGTGAGCGAGTGGTATCCGGCCTCGTTGCCCGGCTCCCATTGCGGAGCCTGCGCGGCCAGTCGTGCCGTGGCGGACGTCCAGTCGTACAGCTCCGCCACCGGCCCGTCCCAGTCGGGCAGGCCAGCCGTGTGCGCGAGCAGGTGGCGTACCAGCACCTTCTCTTTGCCCGCCGCGGCGAACTCCGGCCAGTACCGGGCGACCGGCGCGGCCAGGTCGAGTTCGCCACGGTCGGCGAGAACCAGCGCGCACAGCGCGGTCATCGTCTTGGTGACGGACCAGACGTTGACGATCGTGTCGCGCTGCCACGACATCGTACGGTCGGCGTCGGTGAATCCGCCCCAGACGTCCACCACCGGCCGGCCGTCCACGAAGACGGCCACCGAGCCACCGGCGTCTCCCTCGTCCAGCAATGCCGCCAACGCGCTGGGCACGGCAGCGAACAGATCATCGTATGAGCCCTGAATGTCCGCCATACGAAGAATCCAGCCAGCTTGGGGTGACGCGAGGCAACTGAATTCCCGGCCCGCTAGGGGCGGCTATCCGTCAGTGGCTTCCGGCGCAGGGGCGATACATCGCCACTTGGCCCGACCCGACTCAGTCGACAGGCTTGAGAGCGTGTTCAGAGCGCAGCAGACTCCAGGCCGCCGCAAGCAGCAGAGCAGCGGTTGCTCCAAGAGCCAGGCCTCCGACAGTGGTCGACGGGTTGGGTGGGGCTTGGTTCCAGAAGTACAACTGGTATTGCGCCTCTGACGGCAGGTTGAGCAGGTCGGCGATCCACCTGTGGGGGAGTAGCGGCGCTACTGGGAGCAGTACCAGTGGGGCTGTGACCACAATGGGGCCCAGTCCGAGGGCCAGCGATCCGATGACGCTGCGCAGTAGCGCTGTGGCGCACGCGATCATCGCGATGAAGAAGATTTGCACCAGTAGTGCTGAGGCGACGGCTGCGAAAGCGTCGCCCCACGTCACCACATCCGGCGGCACAGGATGCACAGCGCCAGCGCCGGAGGGCAGCGTACGGGCTCGGACGGGGAACACACGGGAGAGCGTGATGACGCCTGCCCACAGGGCTCCTGCGGTCAGCACCAGACCTGATGTCTGAACGATGAGTGCGGCAGCAATCTTGCGGAACAGGAGCATGCTCACCCGCTGCTCATGCAGACGGAGCATGCTCCAGGTACCGCCCTCAAGCGCCTGGCCCAGCCCTGTACCGACCAAAATCCCGGCACAGAGCAGGCCCAGCAGGGTAGAGAACTGCCAGGCGGCGGCCTGGAGAGCTGCTGCCGGCTGTTTCAGCGAGGCAACGGAGTTGTCCACGACGCCGTAATCGGCTCCAGCGATCCAGATGTGGGAGACGCGGAGTAGTGAGAGCAGGCCCGTAGCGGCAATTACCCCCCAGACCGGGGCGTTCCACAAAGGGTTGGCGGCGCAGGAGCCTTTCGGATTCACAACGCAGTCCAATTACCCCAAAGCATCTGGGGCCCTTTCGGGGCGGCGTGATCTTGGGGAAAACTGGGTGTGCTGTCCGGTCGACGTCGGCTGGCCTTAGCGCGGGTGAGCCTGTTC
>NZ_JBHWKX010000014.1:30114-142279 GCF_042730885.1 Streptomyces sp. NPDC059909 | reverse complement strand
CAACCCCAGGCCCTTCGTCTGGACGAAGACCGCTGACGAGATCTTCGAACGCCTCACCGGATATCTGAACCGAATCAAAGACTCAGGACACTAGATCACCGGTGGCGCAGAGGACGGTGGGCGCGTATGTACGTTTTCACCGCCCCGTACCGATGCCCGCACCATTGCTGTGTCCGCCGGACCGCGGGTACGGGAAATCCCTGCACCGGTTGATCGGCTTGAGCAAGACTGCGTGGATGAGCTCCGGAGCCTCCCAGACGCCGCAGGTACGGGCCCTTCGCCATGTCGCGGCACTGGCCTCGGGCCCTCCGGTGGACCCGGCGTTGCGGGTGACGCTCAACTTCCACCCGGACCGTCTGCTGCGTGGCACGCCGATCCTGGACGCCCTGGCCATGGACGGCGTCTACCGCTCGCAGTTCGTCACCGGGACGAGCAACGGCGGACTGACCGCGTATCCCGGCGGTGACCGGTGGCGCTGGGAGAGCCGCATCTTCGACGGAGCGTACGACGAAGCGCCTGCTCATGAGCGGCCCGTCTACGGGGCGTTGAACTTCCGTCGTAGGGCGGTCGGCGGCGCGCCGCGGTTCGGCTCCGCCCATTTCCGGCTGACTGCCGAGACGCTGGCGCGGACCACGTTCTGCTACCCGGACAGCTTCCTCGAACCCTCGGACTTCGGTGTCGCGTCTCGGATGCGGCTCATCGAGCTCGCCCTGGCCGACTCGCAGGACGACCTCGATGACTACATCGAGGCACAGGTGCACGGGCCGGTCCGCCTGGACCGCGATGTGGAGGCACTGGCCCTGGACCCCCGCTATCAGGGCACGGCCGTCGAGGACACGGCCCTGCGCCTGCCCTGCCCGGTGGAATGGCACCCCGGGTTCGGGCTCACGGTCGAGGAGCTCCGTCTGCACCCCGGCTACCGCGGCCAGGAGTACGTCGACCTGGGCACGCAGATCGCTGTCGACGGCCGGCTCGATCCCCGCGTCCTCGGGGAAGCCGCACGTACCGGTCGCTTCGACCCTCAGGGGATCAAGAGAGTCTGGCACTATGTCGCTCGTTTCGGGGCACAGCAGTCCGCGGAGAGCGCGTTGGGCTGATGCCCTACGGTCCCGGTCTCTCAGTCGAGCGCGTGCGAGCGCTGATCGCGGCCGGGCGCATCGAAGTCCAGTCCGTTCTCGTCCAGGGCGGCGGGCGGGCCGGACGGTCAGGTGGCCTGTGGGCCGCCCGGGGTCACCAGGCCCGACTCGTAGGCCACGATCACGAGTTGGGCGCGGTCGCGGGCTGCGAGTTTGCCCATGATGCGGCTGACGTGGGTCTTGGCGGTGAGGGGGCTGAGGGCGAGGGTTTCGGCGATCTCGGTGTTGGTGAGGCCGCGGGCGACGAGGGTGAGGACCTGGCGTTCGCGGTCGGAGAGGCAGCCGGGGCCGGGGCCGCCGCGTGGTGGGGCCGCGGGGGCGGACAGGACGCGGGCGATGAGGCGGGCGGTGGGGCCCGGCGAGAGGAGGGCGTCGCCCGCGGCGACGGTTCTGATCGCGTCGAGCAGGTCGGCCGGGCGGATGTCCTTGACGAGGAAGCCGGAGGCGCCCGCGCGGAGGGCGTCCAGGATGTGGTCGTCGGTGTCGTACGTGGTGAGGACGAGGACCTTGACGCCCGCAAGGTCGTCGTCGGCGGCGATGAGGCGGGTGGCCTCGATGCCGTCGAGTTCGGGCATGCGGATGTCCATGACGACGACGTCGGCGCGGCAGGAGCTGGCCAGTTCGACGGCTTCGAGGCCCGTGCCGGCCTGGGCGACGACCTCCATGTCGCGGGCGGACTCGACGAGCATCGCGAAGGAGGCGCGGACGAGGGTCTGGTCGTCGGCGAGCAGCACACGGATCGGGCCGGTGCCGGTCATGCCAGGGCCCCCTCTCCGTCTGCGCCGAGCGGCAGCACGGCCACCACCTCGAACCCTCCTCCGTCGCGCGGGCCCGCGGACAGTGTGCCCCCGACGCTGCGGGCACGTTCGCGCATCCCAACGATCCCGTAGCCCGAACTGCCCTCGGCCGAGCGGCTGTTTCCGCCGTTGGTGACCGTGACCCGGAGTTCGCGGTCGCGGTCCGCCTCGACCAGAACGCGTATCGGGGCGTCGGTGCCCGCGTGCCGTACCGCGTTCGTCAGGGACTCCTGCACGATGCGGTACGCGGCCGCCGCCGACGCCGGCGGAATGCGTGTGCCGCCGGTCCGCATCGTGAGGTCCGCCTTCGCCGTGCGGACGAGATCGGGCAGCGCCGCCAGGCCAGGCAGCGGGCCGTCCGGGGTGCCGTCCGCGCGGAGAACCGCCAATGTGGTGCGCAGTTCGGCCCGCGCCTCCCGGCAGGTCTCCGAGATCTCGTCCAGTGCGGCGGCGACGGCCTCTCGGTCGAGGCGGTCCGGGTCGACGGTCAGGACGTGTGCGGCGACCGAGGTCCGCACCCCGATCAGGGTGATGCTGTGGGCGAGGAGGTCGTGCAGGTCCCGTGCGATCCGCAGCCGTTCCTCGGCGACGCGGCGGGCGGCCTCCTCCTCGCGTGTGTGCTCCGCGCGTTCGGCGCGGGCCACCACGGAGGCGATGTAGCGGCGGTAGATACGGACGTCGACACCGAAGACGATCACGGCGAGGATCCAGCCGGAGGTGCGCAGCGCCTCCAGGCCCTCGTGGGAGCTGACGCCGAACATGACGGTCAGGGTGGTGCCGATAACACCGGTGCCGATGAGGAATGTGTGCAGGGGCCGGGCGGTCGCGGCCACGGTGTAGAGGGCGAGCATCGCTCCCGGCACAGGTGCGGCGTGCGTGTAGTCGGCCGCGTGGTATGGCGCGACGCACAGCAGCACGGCGAACAGGACGGCGATCGGGTGGCGGCGGCGCCAGGCGAGGGCCGCATTGCTGCCGGCCAGCAGGGCCCAGCCGAGTGCGTCGGGGGTCCGTCCGTCGTGGACGACCAGCGCGAGAACGAGGGCGAGGACAGCGGTGGCCGCGGCGATGAGCGCGTCGTTGCGCCGCCGGTGCGGGACGGTCATGGCGTCGCGGCTGACGGCGGTGAGCACGCGCTCGCCCAGGCGGGGGCGCGCCCCTCCCTCGTTCTCAGGCTGTTTCACGCGTTCATCCTCCGGTACGGGGCCGGCCCCCGGTCGCGGTCCCTGCGCTGAGGCGTCCCGGCCACCACACCCGGCGGCCGAGCAGCAGGCTCGCGCTCGTCACCAGGTAGGTCCGTACGAGGAAGGTGTCCAACAGCACCCCCACCGCGACGACGATGCCCATCTCGACCATCATCACCAGCGGCAGGTTCATGAGGACCGAGAAGGTGGCCGCGAGCACGATACCCGCGGAGGCGATGACGCCGCCGGTCGTGCGCAGCGCCGTCAGCGCGGCGGCGGCCGGTTCGGCTCCGGTAAGGGCCTCCTCACGCATCCGGTGCATCAGGAAGATGCCGTAGTCGACGCCGAGTGCGACGAGGAAGACGAAGGAGAGCAGCGGCAGTCCGGGGTCGACGCCCGCGAAGCCGAAGAGCGGCTCGAAGACCAGCCCGCCGAGGCCCATGGCGGCGCCCCACACGGCGACGACGGCGACGATGAGGATCAGCGGGGCGACGAGGCTGCGCAGCAGGGCGACGAGGACGAGCAGGACCGCTGCGAGCACCAGGGGGATGACGACCATGCGGTCGCGGGCGTTGGTCTCCTCCAGGTCGAGCTGCTGGGCGCTCGCTCCGCCGACGTACGCGCCGTCGAGGCCCGCGCGCAGCGCCTTGATGGTGGCGGTCTCGCCCGCGGTCTCGGGCGCGTCCTCGGCGAAGACCGCGAGTTCGGTCCAGCCTCCCCCAGAGCCCTCCGGGCCTGGGGGGACCCCCATTCGCTGCGCTCCAGTGCGGCCGCGTTCGGCCGCTGCCACGCCGTCGGTGGCGCGGGCCTCGGCGAGGACCCGGTCGGCGGTGGCGGCCGGGGCGATGACGCTGATCGGCTGGGCGCTGCGGTCGGGGTAGGCGGCGGCCAGGGTCTGCATCGCGGAGACGGACTCGGGGCGTTCGGTGAAGCTGTCCTCGTTCTTAAGGGTGCCGGGCAGGTTGAACGCGCCGAGCGCGAGCGCGCCGAGCAGCACGGTGCCCGAGGCCAGGACCGCCACCGGGCGGCGGCCGGCGGAGCTGCCCATCGCGGCGAAGAGGCTGCGGCGCTGGACGGCCTCGCTGCCGTGGCGGGGGATCAGCGGCCAGAAGACCCGGCGGCCGAGGAGGACGAGGACGGCAGGCAGCAGCGTCAGCATGGCGGCCAGCGCGCACACCACGCCCACCGCGCCGACGGGGCCGAGGCCGCGTGCGCTGTTGAGGTCGGCGGCGAGCAGGCACAGCAGTCCCGCGGCGACGGTCCCCGACGAGGCGAGTACGGCGGGCCCGCAGCCGCGCAGGGCCGCGCGCATCGCGTCGTACGGCTGCGGGACGCGGCGCAGTTCCTCGCGGTAGCGCGCGACGAGCAGCAGGGCGTAGTCGGTGCCCGCGCCGAAGACGAGGACGGTCATGATGGCCGCGCCCTGGCTGGTGATGGTGATGTCGAGACCCTGGGCGAGGCCGTAGATCACGGCCCTGGTGGTGAGTGCGGCGACGCCGACGACGAGCAGGGGGACGAGCCACAGGAACGGGCTGCGGTAGGTGAGGATCAGCAGGATGGCGACGACGAGGACGGTCGCGATCATCAGGGTGCCGTCGATGGTCTCGAAGACGTCCTCCATGTCGGTCTGGAGGGCGCTGGGTCCGCCGACCTCGACCGTGAGTCCCGCGCTGCCGTCGCTGCTGCCGTCGCTGGAGACGGCTTCACGTACGTCCTCGACGAAGGCTGCCCGCGCCTTCTCGTCGTTTCCGGGTTCGGTCGAGGACACCGGGAACATGAGGGTGGTGCCGTCCTTCGACGGGATACCCCGGGGCTCGGCGGTGAGGTCGTGGGCCGCGGCGATCCGGGCGGCATGGCCGGCGGCCGTCGTCCGGTCGGCGTCGGTCAGTCCGCTGTCGCGGTGGTGGACGATGACGAGTTCGGTGGCCTCGCCACCCGGCAGCTCCTGCTGGACCTTGGCGACCTGGGTGGAGTCGGCGCCCGCGGGCAGGTAGTCCACGATGTTGTCGCGCTGTACGTCGCCGAGCTTGCCCGCGAAGGGCGCGGCGACGGCGAGGACCGCGATCCACAGGGCGAGCACCGCCCAGGGCAGGGCGGCGCGGCCCGGGCGCCGCGGCTTTCCCGGGCCGGGCGGGGCGGCCGGTGCGGCGTCGTACGAGGTGGTCGGGGCCCCCATCTCGGGCCTCCCTCCGGGTGGGTGTCTGGACCGATCCAGACTCCCGTCGGGGCAGGGCCGATACATCGGGCCGCAGGGCGAGTTCGGGGGTACTCCCGGGGGCGGTGGGCGGGGGTCGTTACTCCCCGGGGAGTAGGGGGAAGTCACCCCACCCCGCGCCTTCCCGGCTGTGTCGATGTTGCGGCTCCGCCGCGTGGGGGCTCCGCTCCCAGACCCCGTTTGCCGGGCGCTGCCCGCTGCACCCCCGGTCCTCACACGCACACCCGGACGGGCTGAAAATGGGGCGTCGAGCCCTACGGGCGCCCGGCGCAGCCGGCGCTGCGGCGGACGCGGCTCGGGGCGCCCCCCACCGGGGCCCGGGGGCTCCGCCCGTTACGGCGAGGGCGCGCTCGCCCCGTCACGGCGACGGCGTGCGGGCCGTCTCGAGGAGGCGGGCCGTGTCGTCCGCGCAGAGTTGGAGGGCGTTGCCGACGGTCGTCAGGACGTCGCGCTCGGCCAGGCTGTACGGCCCGTCCGCGAGGGCGATCCGGGCGCCCTGGAGCAGGATCGATTCGCGGCCGGCCGTGGCGAGATGCGGGGCGAGGGGCTCGAGGGCCTCGTGGAGTTCGATGGCGAGGGCGGCGCCGCACGGGCCCGTGTCGGTGACGAAGCGGCCGGTGTCGGCGGCGAGGGCCTCGATCATCGTGGTCAGCTGGTCCTCGGTGCAGTCGACGATCCCCGCGGCGCGGACCGTGGCGACCGCGGTCTCCCTGACCGTGCGCGACGAGGTGCCGCCGGCCGCGAGGACGGCGAGGGCAACGGTGTGGACGGCGTCGCGGAGCATCGCGGAGAAGCGGGCGGTCGTCGGGTGGTCGAGGACTTCCGTGCCGAAGTGGGCGTGGCAGGCGGCGCATTCGAGCACCGGGCCGGCGAAGCCGCGCGGGAGGACGGGGATGCCGAGGACGGTGAAGCGGCGGCGGCCGGTGCGGCGGCGGTAGTTGCGGTCTCCTCCGCATGCGGAGCAGAAGAACTCGCCGTCGCCGATGGTGGTCCAGGACGTGCGCATGCCGAAGACACGAATGAGACGAATGCCGTTGATGCTTAGTTTTCGGCCACGTTGTCCTCGGGCTGGCAGCACGTCGCACCTCCGTCATGCTCCGGCAACATTGCCGCATTGACGTGATGTTAGCCACATCGACGAGGTGGCGTCAGCACCCGGGCGTCAGATCGCCGGGACATGGCCGAACCCCGCCCCCATGGCTGGGGCGGGGTTCGGGAAGAGGTGACGGCGGGCGGTACTAGCGGGCCGCGCGGTTGACGGCCGAGACGACCGCCTTCAGCGACGCACGCGTGGTGTTCGCGTCGATGCCGATGCCCCACAGGACCTTTCCGTCGATGGCGCATTCGATGTAGGAGGCGGCCTGCGCGGAGGCACCCTCGCTCATCGTGTGCTCCTGGTAGTCCAGCAGGCGGGCGTCCACGTCGATCGCGGCCAGGGCGTCGAAGAACGCGGAGATCGGGCCGTTGCCGGAGCCGGTCAGGACGGTGTCGGCGCCGTCGACGACCGCCTCGACGGACAGGGTGTCGGTGCCGTCCTTGTCGGTGGTCGCCTGGCCGGTGCGCAGCTGGATCCGGCCCCACGGGTTGTCCGGGTTGGGCAGGTACTCGTCCTGGAAGACCGACCAGATCTCCTTCGGCGTGACCTCGCCGCCCTCGGCGTCGGTCTTGGCCTGAATGATGCGGGAGAACTCGATCTGCATGCGGCGCGGCAGGTCCAGCTTGTGGTCGTTCTTCAGGACGTACGCGATACCGCCCTTGCCGGACTGCGAGTTGACGCGGATGACGGCCTCGTAGGAGCGGCCGACGTCCTTCGGGTCGATCGGCAGGTACGGGACCGCCCACTCGATGTCGTCCACGGTCCTGCCCTGGGCGGCCGCGTCGGCCTCCATGGCGTCGAAGCCCTTCTTGATGGCGTCCTGGTGGGAGCCGGAGAAGGCGGTGTAGACGAGGTCGCCCGCGTAGGGGTGGCGCGGGTGGATCTCCATCTGGTTGCAGTACTCGCTCGTGCGACGGATCTCGTCGATCTGCGAGAAGTCGATCTGCGGGTCGACGCCCTGCGAGAACAGGTTCATGCCCAGGGTGACCAGGTCGACGTTGCCGGTCCGCTCGCCCTGCCCGAACAGGCAGCCCTCGATGCGGTCCGCGCCGGCCATGATGGCCAGCTCGGCGGCGGCGACCGCCGTGCCGCGGTCGTTGTGCGGGTGGACGGACAGGCACACGTACTCGCGGCGGGTCAGGTTCCGCGACATCCACTCGAAGCGGTCCGCGTGCGTGGAGGGCGTCGAACGCTCCACGGTGGCGGGCAGGTTCAGGATGATCTCGCGGCCGGGGCCGGGCTGCCACACGTCGCAGACGGCCTCGCAGACCTCCAGGGCGAAGTCCAGCTCGGTGTCGGTGAAGATCTCCGGGCTGTACTGGTAGCCGAAGACCGTCTCGTCGCCCAGCAGCTTCTCCGCGTACTCCATCACCAGGCGGGTGCCGTCGACGGCGATCTGCTTGATGTCGTCCTTGGAGCCGCGGAAGACGACCCGGCGGAAGACGGGGGCTGTCGCGTTGTAGAGGTGGACGGTGGCGCGCTTCGCGCCGACCAGGGACTCCACGGTGCGCTCGATCAGGTCCTCGCGGGCCTGGGTCAGGACGGAGATGGTCACGTCATCGGGGACTGCGCCCTCTTCGATGATCGACCGTACGAAGGCGAAGTCCGTCTCTCCGGAGGCCGGGAAGCCGACCTCGATCTCCTTGTAGCCCATGCGGACCAGCAGGTCGAACATCTCGCGCTTGCGGGCCGGTGACATGGGGTCGATCAGGGCCTGGTTGCCGTCGCGCAGGTCCGTGGACAGCCAGCGCGGCGCCTTGGTGATCCGCTGCTCGGGCCAGGTGCGGTCCGGGATCCGCACGGCCTCGTACTGGCCGTACTTGTGGGCCGGCATGCCGGAGGGCTTCTGGGTGTGCGTCGTGTTGGTGATCGGGGTGGGACGGCCGATCCACTGCGACTGGGACATTGCGTAGGGCTCCTCGGGGTCCTGCACGGGGGACGGCCGACTGTCGAAGCAGCACCAGACTCCGCGGGGAGGGGGTCGGCCTACGACTACAGGCCCTCGCCGCGGCAGCTAAGGAGAAGCAGCCCGAAACGCATGATGCGGACGAGCCTAGCTGAGCTTGGGCGTGAGCACCGGTCCTGTTTCAGTATGCGGGACGACCGATCAATAACGGGAAAGTAACGGCCAAATGTGACCTATCACCCTATTTCACTAATCATGGTCGCAGCTAGTGACACTGCCATGACCCAGTGCCACATTGCCAGACATGGATTCCCACACGCCACCGGTCCCGTCCCCCGTCTTCTGCGGCATCGTGCCCCCGCACCTCCTGGACAGGCTCGCCCGCTCCGCCGATCCGGCGATCTCCGCGGCCGCCCGCCGCACCCTGGTCGCGGACGCCGCACAGCGCACCAGCCGCCGTCTGACCACCGTCATCGGCGCCCCCGCCCCGGCCGAGGCCGCCGTGGACGGACCACAGCGGACCCTGTACGACGCCGAGCACGGAACGACGCTCCCCGGTACGAAGGTGCGCTCCGAGGGCGAGGAGCCGGGCCAGGACGCGACCGTCAACCGCGCGTACGCCGGCCTCGGCGCGACCTTCGAGCTGCTGCTCTCCTCGTACGGGCGGAACTCGATCGACGGCGAGGGCCTGCCGCTGATCGCGACCGTCCACTACGACGAGAACTACGGGAACGCCTTCTGGAACGGCGAGCAGATGGTGTTCGGCGACGGTGACGGCGAGATCTTCCTCGACTTCACCGTTCCGGTGGACGTCATCGCGCACGAGCTGGCCCACGGCCTCACGCAGTACACGGCGAACCTGACGTACTTCGGCCAGCCGGGCGCGCTCAACGAGTCCGTCTCGGACGTCTTCGGCTCGCTGGTCAAGCAGTACACCCTCGACCAGACTGCCGACCAGGCCGACTGGCTGATCGGCGCCGGGCTGCTCGCCCCGCGGGTGACGGGCGTGGCGCTGCGGTCGATGAAGGAGCCGGGCTCGGCGTACGACGACGACGTGCTCGGCAAGGACCCGCAGCCCGCGACGATGGACGACTACGTCCGTACGGGGCGGGACAACGGAGGCGTGCACATCAACTCCGGCATCCCCAACCACGCCTTCTACCAGCTGGCCACCCAGCTCGGCGGCAAGGCGTGGGAGCGGGCGGGGCAGATCTGGTACGACGTGATGGTCTCGGGGGCCCTGGAGGTCGACGCGTCCTTCACCGACTTCGCCAGGGCCACGGTCGCGGCGGCGGCCGCGCGGTACGGGGAGGGCGAGGAGCACGAGGCGGTACTCAAGGCCTGGTCGCAGGTCGGCGTACCGGCCAACTGACGCACCGGCGGAGGCGGATCCCCACGAGACGCGCTAGACAGGACCCATGCGTATTCAAGTGCGACGCACGGGCGGTTTCGCCGGGATCGAGCGGGTCGCCGAGGTGGACACCTCGGGGCGGCCCGACGCCGACGAGTGGCATGCCCTGGCCGAGGAAGCCGTACGCGACGGCCGGGGCACGCCACCGGTGGGGGTCCCCGACGGATTCCAGTACCAGCTCACCGTGGACGGGAAGACGGTCTACTGCGCGGATCCGAGGCTCACGGAGCCGCAGAGCAAGCTGATCTCACGGGTGCTGAAGGAAGGCGCCTGAGCCCGTTCCGCCGGTTCGCGTACCCGGCCTGGAACGGGTCCGACCTGATGCTCGACCACCGCCGTCCGGTGCGGCCCGGTCCCCGAGCGGACGGCCGGCGACCTCAGAAGCCCAGCTTGCGCAGCTGCTTCGGGTCCCGCTGCCAGTCCTTCGCCACCTTCACATGCAGGTCCAGGAAGACCGGCGTGCCCAGGAGCGCCTCGATGTGCTTGCGGGACTTGATGCCGACCTCCTTGAGGCGGCTGCCCTTCGGGCCGATGATGATGCCCTTCTGGCTGGGGCGCTCGATGTAGACGTTCGCGTGGATGTCCAGGAGCGGCTTGTCGGCGGGGCGGTCCTCGCGCGGCAGCATCTCCTCGACGACCACCGCGATCGAGTGCGGCAGTTCGTCCCGTACGCCCTCGAGCGCGGCCTCGCGGATCAGCTCCGCGACCATGACCTGCTCGGGCTCGTCGGTGAGGTCGCCTTCCGGGTAGAGCGGAGGGCTCTCCGGCATGAGCGGGACCAGCAGGTCGCCCAGCAGTGCGACCTGCTTGTCGCCGACGGCCGAGACGGGGACGATCTCCGCCCACTCGATGCCGAGCTCCTGGCCGAGCCGGTCGATGGCGATCAGCTGCTCCGCGAGCGTCTTGGAGTCGACCAGGTCGGTCTTGGTGACGATGGCGACCTTGGGGGTCTTCTTGATCCCGGCCAGTTCCTTGGCGATGAAACGATCCCCCGGGCCGACCTTCTCGTTGGCCGGCAGACAGAAGCCGATCACGTCGACCTCGGCCCAGGTGGTCCGTACGACATCGTTGAGCCGCTCGCCGAGCAGCGTGCGCGGCTTGTGCAGGCCGGGCGTGTCCACGAGCACGAGCTGCGCGTTCAGGTCGGGGCGGTGCACGATGCCGCGGACGGTGTGCCGGGTGGTCTGCGGCTTCTTGGAGGTGATCGCCACCTTCTGGCCGACCAGAGCGTTCGTGAGGGTGGACTTGCCCGCGTTGGGGCGGCCGACGAAACAGGCGAAGCCGGCGCGGTGCGGGGCCTCGGATCCAGGGGTGTGAACGCTCATGCGGGCCATTCTCCCCGATCCGCGGGGCCCTCACGTACCGCGCGCCCCTGCCGGGCCCGCGTACTCACGTGCCTGACCCCTCCCGGGCCCCGCGCGCTCACGTGTCGCGCGCCCTCCGGAGGCGTGTCCGCAGCCACAGCCCCGCGCCCGATGCCGCCGCCAGCAGCACGGCCGCGACCAGCCAGGGCAGGGCGAAGAAAGACACCGCCGCGGACTCGCGGACGTCCCGCGCGCTCGCGGTCAGCGTGACCTCGCCCCAGTCGAGCTGCGGCGCTCCCGCCCAGGTCTCGGTCAGCCGGATCTTCTGGCGCGGCAGCAGTTCGCTGGGGATCTTCGTCAGGTCGCGGGCCAGGAGTGTACGGCCGAAGAGGCCCTCGGCGCGGAGGGCGACCCTGGGGTTGAGGGTGACGTTGCCGCGATTGTGGAGCGTGTACGAGATGACCGCGCTGCTGTCGCCGGCGCCCGGGACCAGCGGCCGGTGCGGGGTGTACCGGACGTCCTCGACCGACAGCGCGGCCATCGTCGGGCCGTTCACCCGCAGATGGATCCGGGCGCCGACGGCCCGCTGGATGCCGACCGCGACCGCGTCCCCGGACCCCGCGGCGACGCGCTCGTCGAGGGCGACGACGGCACCGGGATGGTCACCGGGCTCGGCGGTCTCGGGCACGGTCAGGGCGTACGGGACGGTGACCGCGGAGCGCGCGGGGACGGTGACCCGGTCGCGTTCGGGTTTCGCCCAGGCGCCGACGCCGCGCTGGGGCTCGCTCCGGGTGCGTACGGCGAAGCCGCCGTCGCGCTCGGTGTTGTACGCGTCGGCGGCGTACAGCCGGAAGGTCAGCGGGGCCGCGGTCTTGTTGGTCACCGTGACCCGGTCGGTGAGCGTGGTGCCGGGAGCGGCGGCGAGGTAGAAGTACGGGCGGTGGTCGGGCCCGGAGGCGGCCGGTTCGACGGACCACTCGCCGTTGTCGGCGGCGTGGGCGCCCGGGGCGCCGTACAGGAGGGCGGTCAGGGCCAGGAGGAGTGCGGACAGCTTTCGCACGGGTGCGGAACCCCCGGGGTCGGGGCGGGCCGACCGGGTGCGCGCCCGGCCCGCCTGGTGGTCACGTGAGCGTCAGGGTGAGCACGGCGGAGTACGCGCCGGGGGCCGTGAACGCCGGGACGTCCAGCGACACCGTCGCGCCCGCGGTGAACTCGCCACCGGTGAACGCTCCATTGGGGGTGGACGCCAGGGTCGCGCCGGCGCTGCCGACGACGCCCGCGGAGCCAGCCGCGCAGGTGCTGGGGCTGCCCGCCTTGGTGGTGCAGGACGGGGTCCAGGAGAGCTTGCCCGCGTCGATCTTTCCGCCGGGTCCGGTGAAGTCGGTGACCCTGCCGGTCAGGGACCAGCCCGCGGGGCCGCCGCGGAAGTCCTTGACCGTCACCGCGTTCAGGTCTCCGGTGGCGGCGCCGCCCTGGCCGAAGTCGACGGACGTCAGCTGGACGGAGTCCCCGGCCTGGGTCATCGACAGGGTGCCCGCCTTGACCGAGGAGTTGAGCTGCTGGCCGAGCGGGGGCACGTCACCGACAAGGGAGTACGCGGCCGGGCCGGCGCCCTTCGCCGGATCCCAGCTGTCGCCCTCGAACGCGACGATGCCGACGGTCGCCGGATCGTTGATCTTCGGAAGGAAGGTGAAGGTGCCCGTGGCGGTCGCCTTGGAGGTGATCTTGTCGGCGGTCGGCGCGGTGCCATTCCAGCCGGCCACGGTGACATCGGCGTTCGGGGTGAACTCGGCGCCGGTGACGGTCACCCGCTCGCCGGGCTTCCCGGAGGCCGCGCTGAGCGTGATGGTGCGCTCGTTGACCGGGCCGCCGTCGTCCGTCGCGATGATCGTCCGGGAGACGGGGGCAGGCGGATTCGTCACCGTGCAGGGGGTGTCCAGCTCCATGATGTAGCTGGTGTGGATGTTGTAGTCGCCCGGCGAGAGGGTGATCGAGCCGGGTGCGGTGACCGTGAAGGTCCCGGTCATGGAGAACGGCGGGAACTCGCCCTTGCCCGGCACCGGCGGGTTCTTCTTGGGGCCGGTGACGGTGACGCTGCCGCTCTGGGCGCCGCCGAGGGCGACCTTGCCGCTGGGCGTCATGATGTCGGCGGGGAGCGCGAGGTCGACGGGGTTGCTGGCGGCGGGTTTCTTCACCGTGTAGGTGACGGTGACCGTGTCGCCGACCTTGGGTGCCGCGTTGTCGACGGTGATCTCGGCGGTCGTGGTGCCGTCGATCGGCGGGATGCCGGCGATGGGTGGCGGCACACAGTGCGTGGGGAAGTCCACCGCCACGGACGCCGTCGCCCGGGCGACGGCCGGCGCTGCCGACACCCCCGCCCCGGTGACCGCGAGCGCGGTCACCCCCAGAGCTGCCGCCCAGCGGCGTCTTCGGCCGGCAGATCTTCGGTTCGGTGGACCTGAGATGGCCATGGTCGCCCCTCCTGAGGGTGTGGGTGCAGCGGCTCCTGCGGTATTCCTGCACCTACGGGGGGCCATTGACGACCGGCGGGCGGAAGAAGTCAATGGAATCGAAATGTCCTGACTGATGGACCATCAGATACTGTCAACTTCGCCGCATCTGCGGGACGATCGGTACTCACCGGATGACAAAAGGCCGGTGGTGCGCTGCCGCCGATTGGTGCGGCGGCAGCGGCCGTTGTGCGTCCGGCCGGATCGGCCGGCGTCCGGGAGGATCGGTCGACGTCCAGCCGGATCAGTCGGCGTACGGGAGGGCGCGGACCGTCCGTGAGCGGGGTGCGCGCGCCGCACGGAGGCTGGACGGCCGAGGACGGTGCGGGACTGCGGCTCGCGCCCCGCACCCGGCCGACCGGCGCATCTGACGGTCCGTCGGATGAACTTCTGTTCATTGATACGCAGCGGAGCAGCGATTGCAAGGGAAAGTCCCCTGATTCTTCAGGGACTTGAGAGCAGTTGGCCACTGTCCGCTCAGTAAGCGGAAGCGGTCATGCGCGTCCCGGCCGACGGGCCCGGCCGACGGGCCCGGCCGGAACCGCGAACGTCACGGGGTCCCGGGCTCAGCTGCCGGCCGGGACCGTGAGCCGTACCGTTCCGTCCGGGCCCGCCAGCAGTACGGGGGTCTCGGGGCCGCCCAGGTCGCGCACCGCCGCGCGGTCCTCGTCCGCCGCGGTCTCGGCCTCGGTCACCACGGCCGCGGCCTCCAGGGACTTCGCACCGCTCGCCACCGCCATCGCGACCGCGGTCTGCAGCGCGCTGAGCTTCAGCGACTCCAGCACCACGGTCCCCGCGACGTACGTGCGCCCGGTCTCGTCCCGTACGGCCGCGCCCTCCGGCACGCCGTTGCGGGCGCGTGCGCTGCGGGCCAGCGTGATGATCTTGCGGTCCTCGGGGCCAAGCTCGGTGCTCTCAGTCATGCGCCGAGCATAAGCCGGGAATCCCGGTCAGCTCTGGGCGCCCTTGACGAACTTGTCGCCCGTCCGCTTGGCCAGGTCGGCGAAGTCCTTGTGGCCCGCGGCGTCGGCCGGGACGTAGGCCACCCGGGTCGCACCCGTGCCCTGCTGGGCGACGAAAACGTCGGACTCGAACTTCATGCTGACCGACGGGATCTCGATGTTCATCCGGAGGGCGGAGGACGACTCTCCGATCTGCGGATCCGTGAGCTTCTCGACCTTGATCTCGAGCTTCTCACCTTCCTGTTCGATGGTGAACGAGGTGCAGGTCTCCGCGGCGCTACCGATGGACTTCACCCAGTCCGCGGCACCAGCACCGGAGTAGGTGAGGACCTGCTGGCTGAGCAGCGTGCTGTCGCTCTCGAGCGAGAAGTCCGCGTTCGTGCCCATCGTGGCGCCGGGGACCTCGTCCGCCATGAGGTCGGCGATCGGCTGGCACTCGGGCTTGTCCGCCTTCGGGGCGTCCGTCGCGGGCGCCGTCGGCTTGTCGGTCTTCCACCCGGACGGCAGGTCCTTGACCTCCACGGTCGCGGCCTTCATCTGCGCGGCGGTCAGCGGCACGGCGCTCGCGGCGTCGTCCTTCTTCGTCGTGTCCTGCGCCGCCTTGTCCTGTCCGGCGGGCTTCTTCGCGGACGAGTCGTCCGACGAGCCGCCGCACGCCGTCGTGAGGAAGAGTGCCGAGACGGCAAGAGCGGCGGTGGCGCCGTGGCGCATGTAGGAACGCATGGGTCGTTCTCCCCTGGATCGTGGTGCTGTGCGTCCCGAGGAGGCCCCCCCTCCTCGATGATCGAGGCCGAGGATATACACCCCCGTCGGCGGGTACGCGGGCAGGTGTGCCCCCGCGACCTGCGATGCCCACGGTCCCGGCCGGGGACCTAAGGACGGTCCAGGCGGAGCCGCTCCGCCTTGGGGTGGCCCGCGACCACGAGGTCGTAGGAGTCCTCGATGAGTTCGCGGACCATACGGGCCGGGAGCTCGCCCACCGTCACCGTGTTCCAGTGGCGCTTGTTGAGGTGGTAGCCGGGGACGATCGCCGGATACTCGGCACGCAACCGGACCGCCTCGTCCGGGTCGCACTTGAGCCCCACCGTCAGCGGGGTGGCGTCCAGGTCGGTGATGGCGAACATCTTCCCGGCGACCTTGAAGACCGAGTGCTC
Organism: Streptomyces sp. NPDC059909; assembly: GCF_042730885.1. Classification (NCBI taxonomy): domain Bacteria; kingdom Bacillati; phylum Actinomycetota; class Actinomycetes; order Kitasatosporales; family Streptomycetaceae; genus Streptomyces; species Streptomyces sp. NPDC059909. The sequence goes on along the minus strand of NZ_JBHWKX010000014.1, from coordinate 126,607 downwards.
GGGGCCGAAGGGGAAGTCCTCCACCGCCGCGTTCTGCTCCAGGCAGACGGCCTTCAGCTGCTGAGGGGTCATCCGGCTGCTCACGCGGGCTCCACCAGCACCGTGACGATCTTGTTCCGGCGGCCGGCCGGCGACTCGGCGGTCAGCCGCAGGGAGCGGCCGTCCGGCAGCTCCACCACCGCGCTCGCGCCCGCGATCGGGACGCGCCCGAGGGACTTGGCGAGGAGGCCGCCGACGGTCTCGACGTCCTCGTCGTCGAACTCGTCGAGGCCGAACAGCTCACCGAGGTCCCCGACGTCGAGCCGCGCGGTGACCCGGTAGCGCGCGTCGCCCAGCTCCTGCACGGGCGGCAGCTCCCGGTCGTACTCATCGGTGATCTCGCCGACGATCTCCTCGAGGATGTCCTCGATCGTCACGATCCCGGCCGTGCCGCCGTACTCGTCGATGACGACCGCGACATGGTTGCGCTCCTGCTGCATCTCGCGCAGCAGGTCCCCCGCGTTCTTGGTGTCCGGCACGAACGCCGCGGGCCGCATCGCCGTGGAGACCAGCTCGGCCTCCGCGTCCCGGTTGATGTGCGTCTTGCGGACGAGGTCCTTCAGATACACGATCCCGACGATGTCGTCCTCGTTCTCCCCGGTCACCGGGATCCGGGAGAAGCCGGAGCGCAGGGCGAGGGTGAGCGCCTGGCGGATGGTCTTGTAGCGCTCGATGCAGACCAGGTCCGTACGCGGCACCATGACCTCCCGCACGAGCGTGTCGCCGAGCTCGAAGACGGAATGCACCATACGGCGCTCCTCGTCCTCGATCAGCGACTCCTGCTCGGCGAGGTCGACCATCGCGCGCAGCTCGGCCTCGCTCGCGAACGGGCCCTTGCGGAAGCCCTTGCCGGGCGTCAGCGCGTTGCCGATGAGGATCAGCAGCTGCGGGACCGGGCCCATGACACGGGCCAGCGGGAGCAGGACGTAGGCCGCGGCCGTCGCCGTGTTCAGCGGGTGCTGGCGGCCGATGGTGCGCGGCGAGACCCCGACGGCGACGAAGGAGACGAGGACCATCACGCCGATGGCGACGGCCAGCGCCTCCCAGGTCTCGGAGAACTCCTGCAGACAGGCGTAGGTGACGAGGACCCCCGCCGCCATCTCGCAGGCGACCCGGACGAGCAGGGCCACATTGAGATAGCGGGTGGGATCGGACGCGACCTGGACGAGTCGATCGGCGCCGCGCCGCCCGGAACGCAGGGCCTCGGCGGCGCGGAAGCTGGAGACGCGGGCGATGCCCGCCTCGGCGCACGCCGCCAGCCAGGCGACGACGACGAGCAGGACCGCCCCGATGACCAGCTGGGCGCTCATGAAACGGTCGGCGCCGGGGACGGCCCGGTCAGGCCCTTCTCCGAGCGCCAGCCGTCGACGATCGCCGCCTGCAGCCCGAACATCTCCGCCCGCTCGTTCGGCTCCTCGTGGTCGTAGCCGAGGAGGTGCAGCACTCCGTGGACGGTGAGGAGCTGGAGCTCCTCGTCCATGGAGTGCTGGGTCGGCGCCTCCTCGCCCTGCTGACGGGCGACCTCGGGACAGAGCACGATGTCACCGAGGAGCCCCTGCGGGGGCTCCTCGTCGTCCTTGACCGGCGGGCGCAGCTCGTCCATCGGGAAGGACATGACGTCGGTCGGGCCTGGCAGGTCCATCCACTGGATGTGGAGCTGCTCCATGGCTTCGGCGTCCACGACGATCACCGAGAGCTCGGAGAGCGGGTGGATACGCATCCGCGCGAGCGCGTAGCGGGCGATGTCGAGGATCGCCTGCTCGTCGACCTCGGTTCCTGACTCGTTGTTGACGTCGATCGACATGGTGCTGACCGGTTCACTTCCCGTTGGTGCCGTTACGGCTGTCGTACTGCTCGTACGCGTCGACGATACGGCCGACGAGCTTGTGCCGGACGACATCCTGCGACGTCAGCATGGAGAAGTGCACATCCGGGACGCCGTCCAGGATCTCCCTGACCTGGCGCAGACCGCTCTTGGTGCTGCCGGGCAGGTCGACCTGGGTGATGTCACCGGTGACGACGATCTTCGAGTCGAAGCCGAGACGCGTCAGGAACATCTTCATCTGTTCCGGATTCGTGTTCTGCGCCTCGTCGAGGATGATGAACGCGTCGTTGAGCGTGCGGCCTCGCATGTACGCCAGCGGCGCGACCTCGATCGTGCCCGCGGCCATCAGGCGCGGGATGGAGTCGGGGTCGATCATGTCGTGCAGCGCGTCGTAGAGCGGCCGCAGATACGGGTCGATCTTCTCGTAGAGCGTGCCGGGCAGGAAGCCGAGCCGCTCGCCCGCCTCGACGGCCGGCCGGGTCAGGATGATCCGGTTGACCTGCTTGGACTGGAGCGCCTGGACCGCCTTGGCCATCGCCAGATAGGTCTTGCCCGTACCGGCGGGGCCGATGCCGAAGACGACCGTGTGCTTGTCGATCGCGTCGACGTAGCGCTTCTGGTTGAGGGTCTTCGGCCGGATGGTGCGGCCGCGGCTGGAGAGGATGTTCTGCGTGAGGACTTCGGCCGGGGTCTCGTCCGGTCCGTTGCCGTTCTCGCTCGCCCTGAGCATGGCGATCGAGCGTTCCACCGCGTCCTCCGTCATCGGCTGTCCGGTGCGGAGCACCAGCATCATCTCGTCGAAGAGGCGCTGGATCAGTGCGACTTCCGCCGCATCACCGACCGCGCTGACCTCGTTGCCCCGGACATGGATGTCGGCCGCCGGGAAGGCCTTCTCGATCACGCGCAGCAGGGAGTCACCCGAACCGAGAACGGTCACCATCGGATGCTTGGCGGGCACGGTGAACTGGGCTCGCGCCTGCCCCGGCGCTGGGGTCTGGGCTGTAGGTGTCTGAGTCATGGGCCGGCTCTGTGGCCTGCACATACCTCCCGTTGCAGGGTTCTCGCTGCTCGACAACCTCTGGGTACCAAGCGTACGACCCCGCGCTGACAGTCCCGAAACCTTTTTTCCAACCGTCCGCGCCCGCCCGCCCGCGAGCGGGGGGAACGGGGCTCCCCAGGGCCGGCCGGGGCGCGGGCGGAGTCAAGCGGAGCGGCGGAATCCGATCGTCGGGACCGCGCGCTGCAGCGGCCAGGGGCGGCACGACGCGGGCAGCAGCTCGCCGAGGAACCTGTACCGGGCGAGCGCCTGCGGGTCCTGGTCGGCGCACCCCTGCACCCGCTGCCACCAGGCCGCCACCTCCGACCAGCCGGGCGCGGACAGTGACCCGCCGAACTCCTGCACCGACAGTGCGGCCGTCAGCCCGGCGAAGGCGAGCCGGTCGGCGAGCGGCCAGCCGGCGAGCGTGCCCGTGACGAAACCGGCCATGAAGACGTCGCCCGCGCCGGTCGGGTCCAGTGCCTCGACCTCGATCGCGGGCACCTCCGCGGTCTCGCCGGTGCCCCCGTCCACGGCGTACGCGCCCTCCGCACCGAGCGTGACGACGGCGACCGGCACCCTCTCGGCCAGGGCGCGGGCGGCGGCGCGCGGGCAGTCGGTGCGGGTATAGCGCATCGCCTCCTCCGCATTGGGCAGGAACGCCTCGCACAGCTCCAGGCCGGGGAGGGCGGCGAGGTCCCAGCGGCCGGTCTCGTCCCAGCCGACGTCGGCGAAGATCCGGGCGCCGCGGGAGGCCGCGTCGGCGATCCAGCGCTCGCGGCGGCCGGGTACGAGGGAGGCGACGGCGGCCCGTGCGCGGGGCGGACCGGCGGGGACGGTGTTGCCGGGGTCCTCGGGGGGCGGGGCCTCGTGCCCGTGCGAGACCATCGTCCGCTCGCCCTCGTAGGCCATGGAGACCGTGACCGGGGAGTGCCAGCCGGGGATGGTGCGGGACAGCGAGAGGTCGATGCCCTCGCCCTGTTCGAGCGCGTCCCGGCAGTAGTCGCCGTAGTGGTCGTCTCCGAAGGCCGCGGCGAGGGAGGTGTGCAGGCCGAGGCGGGCGAGCGCGGTGGCCATGTTGGCGACGCCGCCGGGGCTGGACCCCATGCCGCGGGCCCAGGACTCGGTACCGCGGACGGGGGCGCTGTCGAGGCCGGTGAAGATGATGTCGAGGAAGACCGTGCCGGTGAGGAACACGTCGCACGCGGGGTCGTCGTCGCCGCGCACGTGGCCCAGCGGGTCGACGCGCTCGCCCGGCACGAGGGCACCGGGGGCCGGCAGGTGGGCACCGGGGACCAACGGGTGGGCACCGGGGGTGCGTTGCGGGTGTCCGTCGGGCGTGATCACGGTGGCTCCCGGAATGCGTGCAGAGCTGTGTGCGGAGCGGTACGGATCTGGTCAGTGTGCCTGATTCCCGGCCCTCGTCACGGGTTGCGGCGCAGGGAAATCGCAACCGCCTACCCCCGGGATTCCGGAGCAAACCGAATGTGTCCTGGCTCACACCATTCCAGCTTCTCGGGAACCGGGCGCACTTGATACAAATTGGCGCGCGTTCCCGTGCAACACCGGGCGCTCCCCCCTTTCTCGCCCTCTTCGTTCCCGGGAACGCCCATGCCTTCGCGCCTGCGCGCCGCGTGGCCCCTGGTCGCCGTCTTCACCGCCGGCTACCTCGCCTCCTACCTCCTGCCGACCGTCGTCGGCCGGCTCTCCGCCGGACTCGGTCTCACCTCCGCCGAAGCGGGCGTCGTGGGCTCCGTCCTCCTGTTCCATTCCGCTGTCGCCGGTTTCGTCCTGGCGTCGCGGGTCGAGCGGTACGGGCCGCGACGGCTGTCCAGGCTCGGTCTGTTGCTGGCACTCGGCGGGTACGGCTCCGCCGCGTTGACCTCGTACGTGCCGCTGGTGGTCGCGGGGGCGGCGGTCGGCGGGCTCGGCTCGGGCACGGCGACGGCGGTCGCGGCGGCCGGGATCGCGGCACAGCGCGATCCGCACCGGGCCTCCTCGCTGGGGCTGCTGGCGGTGTCGGCGACCGCGGGTGCGCTGTATCTGACGATCCCGCGGCTGGGTGGCGGGCATGTGCTGCCGTTCGCGGCGCTGGCCGTGGCCGCGGTGGCGGTGTGGCCCGCGACCGGGCGGCTGGAGGCGGCCGGGGACTCCGGCGCGGTCCGGGGCCCGGCCCGGGTCGTCCCGGTCCCGGTCAGGTCGCGTGTGCCGCTGCCCAGGCTGCGTTCGGGCGTTGTGCTGGCGGGCGCGATGTTCTGCTGGTCGATGGCGCAGAACGCGCTGTGGGGCGTCAGCGGGCGGATAGGCACCACCCAGGCGGGGCTGAGCGAGGTCACCGTCGGCGCGGTCTTCGCGGTGGGCCTGGGCGCGGGTCTCGCCGGCGTCATCGGCGCGGGCGCGCTGGGTCCGCGGCTCGGCCGGGCGGTGCCCATCGGAGCCGGCACGGCGCTGATCGGCGCCTGCATCGTGGTCAGTTCGTCGGCGCGGGGCTTCCTGGGCTTCGCGGTCGGCGAGGTGGCGTGGAACGTCTTCTACCCGGTGGTCCTGTCGTATCTGATCGGTCTCGCCGCCTCCCTGGACCCGCGCGGGCGGTGGGCGGTGCTGGTGGGCGCCGCGTCGTCGCTGGGGGTGGCGTGCGGACCGGTGACGGGGAGTGTCCTCTCGGTCCACGCGGGGTACGCGGGGATGGGCCTCGTGCTGTGCGCGCTGCTGCTGGCCGTGGCGGCGCCGATGACCGCGGTGGCCCTGCACACGTCGGGCCGGCCGCTGGTGCCCGTCGTGGTGCGCCGCCGCGGCGCCGTCCCGGCCGCGGCGGTCGCGTCGGTCGCGGAGATCCCGGTGCCGGTTTCCGGGCCGGCACCGGACCGTAGGTCGAAGGCGCTCGCGTCCTGACGCGCGGTTGCGAGCTGCGCGGGCCGGTGGGTGTCAGTCGGCGTCGAAGTCGTACGACTCGACCTCCGCGAGGTACCGCGCGCGGCGCTGCTCGTCGTGGTCGAGGAACGCCGCGCGGAAGGAGTTGCGGGCCAGTTCGCGCAGCTGGTCCTGGCTGAGGGACAGGGCCTCGCGGACCGCGTGGAACGTGTCGCCGACGTAGCCGCCGAAGTACGCGGGATCGTCGGAGTTGACCGTCACGAGCAGCCCGGCGTCCATCATCGCGCGCAGCGGGTGGTCCTCCAGGGTGTCCACGGCGCGGAGGCGGACGTTCGACAGCGGGCACACGGTGAGCGGGATCCGGTCGCGGACGAGGCGCGCGACGAGCTCGGGGTCCTCGACGGCGCGCAGGCCGTGGTCGATGCGCTCGACGCCGAGGACGTCCAGGGCCTCCACGATGTACGCGGGCGGGCCCTCCTCGCCGGCGTGGGCGACCTTGCGCAGGCCCAGGGACTCGGCCGCGGCGTACACCTCGCGGAACTTGGCGGGCGGGTGGCCCACCTCGGCCGAGTCGAGGCCGATTCCGCTGATGTGGTGGAGGTACGGCTTCGCGGCGTCGAGGGTGGACATCGCGGACTCGGCCGACTCGTCCCGCAGGAAGCACATGATCAGCTGCGTGGAGACGCCGTGCCGCTCCTCGCTGCGGTCCAGCGTGTGCGCGAGCCCCTCGATCACGCCGCCGATGGGGACGCCCCTGGCCGTGTGCGCCTGGGGGTCGAAGAAGATCTCGGCGTGCCGTACGCCCTGGGCGGCGGCCCTGGCGAGGTAGGCGTCGGCGAGTTCGGCGAAGTCCTCCGGGGTGCGCAGGACCGCCATCAGGCCGTAGTAGAGGTCGAGGAAGGACTGCAGATCGCTGAAGAGGTACGCCTCGCGGAGGTCCTCGGCGCCCGCGTAGGGCAGGTCGACGCCGTTGCGCTCGGCGAGGGTGAAGGCGAGTTCGGGTTCGAGGGTGCCCTCGATGTGGAGGTGCAGTTCGGCCTTGGGGAGGGTCAGCAGAGACATGGGTGCTCGCTCAGGGTTCGCGTTTGGGTACGGGGACCCGGACGAGGTCCCGGGCCACGGAGAGTTCGCCGTCGAAGCCCGCGGCCCGGGCCTGGCGCTCGAACTCCTCGGGTTCGCTGTAGCGCTGGGAGAAGTGCGTCAGGACGAGGTGCCGTACGCCCGCGTCGCGCGCCACCCGTGCCGCCTGGCCCGCGGTGAGGTGACCGTGGTCGGTGGCCAGCCGGTGGTCGTCGTCGAGGAAGGTCGACTCGATGACGAGCAGGTCGCAGCCCTCGGCCAGTTGGTACGCCCCGTCGCAGAGGCGTGTGTCCATGACGAAGGCGAAGCGCTGTCCGCGGCGGACTTCGCTGACGGCTTCGAGGCTGACGCCGCCGAGTTGCCCTTCGCGCTGGATGCGGCCCACGTCGGGGCCCTTGATGCCGTACGCGGCGAGCCGTTCGGGCAGCATGCGGCGGCCGTCGGGTTCGGTGAGCCGGTAGCCGAAGGACTCGACGGGGTGGGAGAGGCGGCGGGCCTCGAGGGTGTAGGCGGGGGTGGTGGCGAGTACGCCGTCGGCGGTGACCGGGGCCTCGGTCAACGCGACCGATTCGCGGTAGGCGGTGGCGTACCGGAGACGGTGGAAGAAGCGCTGTCCGCTCTTCGGGTAGTGCGCGGTGACCGGGTGCGGGACCTGGTCGAGGTTGATGCGCTGGATCACCCCGGCGAGACCGAGGGAGTGGTCGCCGTGGAAGTGGGTGACACAGATCCGGTTGATGTCGTGGGCGGCCACGCCCGCCCGCAGCATCTGCCGCTGGGTGCCCTCACCCGGGTCGAAGAGGATGCCTTCGCCGTCCCAGCGGAGCAGGTAGCCGTTGTGGTTGCGGTGCCGGGTGGGGACCTGGCTGGCGGTGCCGAGCACGACCAGTTCTCGTACGGACATGCGTGACTACCCGGGCGGCCAGTTGAAGCCGCGGCCGCCGAGGACGTGGAGGTGCGCGTGGAAGACGGTCTGGCCCGCGCCCGGACCGGTGTTGAAGACGACGCGGAAGCCGGTGCCGTCCACCTTGTCCTCGGCGGCGACCTCGGCCGCCTCGCGCAGTATGTCGGCGACGACCGTGGGCTCGGCCGCGGCGAGCGTGCCGGCGTCCGGGTAGTGCGCCTTCGGGATGACGAGCACATGGGTCGGTGCCTGCGGGTTGATGTCGCGGAAGGCGACGGTCGTCTCGGTCTCGCGGACGATGGTGGCCGGCACCTCCCCCGCGGCGATCTTGCAGAACAGGCAGTCGGCTTGCGGTTCTCCCGCCATGGTCCGGGCCCCTTCACGACTCATGACTCCGACGATCAATATATGCGCATGCTATCGCCGCGGGACGGGGCGGACCCGCACGGTCACTTGCCGGGCGTGCGGGTTTCCGTGACCGTCACCGTGACGGTGACCGTGGGGCGGGGCGTGCCGTTGCCGGGAGCGGGGGCAGGGGCGGGACCGGTGGTGGCTGTGGCGGTGCAGTCACCGAGGACATGCGCGCGGTAGACCGTGCGCGTGCCGGCCTTCGCGGTGAGGTCGCCGCGTACGCAGCGGCCGCCGAGCTCATGGGTGACGGTGCCGGTGATGGTGATCTTCCGGCCGTCGCCGGTCTCCCCCTGGCAGTCGACGGTGGCGGCGCTCCGGGGCGAAGGGGAGTTCGCGGCCGCGGAGTTGAGCGTGCTCGCGCAGCTGAGCCGGCGCACGTCGACGCCGGCGCGCTCCAGCTCCCGGGTGCCGGTGGCGTCGGTCGTGTAGGACACCGCCATGGTGCTCAGCCCGCCGGAGCCGGGCTCGCACGCCACGGCTCCGAGGGCCGTCGCGCCGGCGAGTCCGATCGCTGCCAGTACACGTGTGTACGCGCCCATACGCGGCAGCGTGCCACCGCGGCCGCGGTAGACCGCTTGCGGCCACAACGCGCCGCGTACGGTGGGGGCATGAGACGCGAGCGCACGCCCCGGCGGCTGGCGGTGGGCCAGGAGGTCCGGCTCTGGTCGGTCGGGCATCCGCACCCGGAATGCCGCGAGATCCTGACCGTGCGCCGCGCCGGCGCCCCGCACGCCCCAGCTGCGGTTCGTGTTCCGTGGCGGGGCGGGCCGTTTCGTGTCCGACGCGTACGGGCACTCCGGCCTGCTCGGCGACAGCCACGACCACACCCTCGACCTGCACGAGCCGGGTGTCGTGCGCCGGTTCCTCGACGAGGCCGCGGCGCGCGGGCTTCTGCCGACCGCGCACGGTGTCGAGGAGACCGACGGGTGGCCCCTGTTCGACGCGCTGGTGGGGTGGACCGCGGCCGTGTCAGGACCAGCGGCCGGTACGGCCCAGTAGCAGCGCGGCTGCCGCCGTACCGGCGGTGGAGGTGCGCAGGACGCTCGGGCCGAGGCGGTACGGCTTCGCACCCGCCTCCGCGAACGCGGCCAACTCCTCGGGGGACACGCCCCCTTCGGGTCCGACCACGAGCACGATGTCGCCGGTCGCGGGGAGCTCGGCGGTCGCCAGGGGCTCGGCGCCCTCCTCGTGGAGGACGGCCGCGAAGTCGGCTTCGGCGAGGAGCTGCCCGACCTGCTTGGTCGTCGCGGCGTCCGCGACCTCCGGGAAGCGCAGCCGGCGGGACTGCTTGCCCGCCTCCCGGGCGGTGGCGCGCCACTTGGCGAGGGACTTGGCGCCGCGGTCGCCCTTCCACTGGGTGATGCAGCGGGCGGCGGCCCAGGGCACGATCGCGTCGACGCCGGTCTCGGTCATGGTCTCGACGGCGAGTTCGCCGCGGTCGCCCTTGGGGAGTGCCTGGACGACGGTGATTCGGGGCGCGGGTGCGGGTTCCTCGCGCAGTTCGGTGACCGTGACCTCGAGGCGGTCCTTGCCCTCGACGGCGGTGACGGTGCCGTAGCCGCCGGTGCCGTGGCCGTCGGTCAGGACGATCTCCTCGCCGACGCGGAGGCGGCGTACGGAGACGGCGTGCCGGCCCTCGGGACCGTCGAGGACGACGGTCCCGGCGTGCACGTGGTCGACGAGGAAGACGGGGGCGGTCATGAGGCGTCCCGCAGGGCGAGGGCGGCGCTCGCGGCGTGCATCTCGGCGGCGAGGACCTCGACGAGGCGCCCGGCGGGCAGTTCGCGGGCCAGGCGGTGGCCCTGTCCGGCCCAGAGGGCCATGCCCTGCGGGTCGCCCGCCTTCGCTGCGGCCTTGCGCAGGCCGGAGGTGAGGTGGTGGACCTCGGGGTAGGCGGCGGGGGCGTACGGTCCGTGCTCGCTCATGAAGCGGTTGACGAGCCCGCGGGCGGGACGGCCCGAGAAGGCGCGGGTCAGCTCCGTCCTGGTGAACAGCGGATCGGTCATCGCCTGCTTGTGCAGCGCGTTCGCACCCGACTCGGGGCAGACGAGGAAGGCGGTGCCGAGCTGGGCGGCGTCGGCTCCCGCGGTGAGGGCGGCGGCGATCTGGCTGCCGCGCATGAGCCCGCCGGCGGCGATCACCGGGAGCTGCACGGACTCCCGGATCAGCGTGATCAGGGTGAGGAGCCCGATGCCGCTGCCGTCGGTTCCGGTGTCGTCACGGTGCGTGCCCTGGTGGCCGCCGGCCTCGATGCCCTGGACGCAGACGGCGTCGGCGCCCGCGTTCCGGGCGGCCTGGGCCTCGTCGGGCGTGGTGACGGTGACGACGGTGAGCGTGCCGGCGCGCTTGAGGGCGGCGATCGCGTCCCGGGCGGGGCAGCCGAAGGTGAACGAGACCACGGGTACGGGGTCGTCGCGCAGGATGGCCAGCTTGGCCTCGTAGCCGTCGTCCCGTCCGGCCTCGGGGTCGCCGAGCGGGGTGTCGTACCAGCGCGCCTCACCGGCGAGCTGATGCCGGTAGACGTCGACGGTGGCCGGGTCGGCGTAGTGCGGCTGCGGCATGAAGAGGTTGACCCCGAAGGGGCGCCCGGTGAGCCCGCGCAGCTGCTTGATCTCCTGGTACATCCCGTCCGCGGTCTTGTACCCCGCGGCGAGGAAGCCGAGCCCGCCGGCCTCGCTCACGGCGGCGGCGAGCTGCGGGCAGGAGGCGCCGCCAGCCATGGGGGCCTGCACGATCGGGTGACGACAGAGATCGGTCAGCGCGGAGGGCATGCCCGCATCGTGCCACGTCCCGCGTGCTCGGCCGAATCCCGGGGCCTGCGCGCCCCATGGTGCCCGGGCTCCACCGGGGCCGGCCCCACCCGCGTGAGCGCCCAAAGGTCCCTCGGGGCGAGCCCCCACCCATCGGCACCGGGCACCGGGTGTTGTGCCCACCCGTTCCGTGGGAGTTCGTCCTGGGGGACCCCCACGCGGAACCCATGCCCACAACGGTGGGGGTTACGGGAGGGCGGCACGGCCCGCGGCACGCATGCCCACAACGGCCGGGGCTACGGGAGGGCGGCACGCCCCACGGAACACGGGCGGGCAGACCGCGCGGAGGCAGTCGCGGCGCGAAGCGCGCGGGCGGCGTGGGGGCTGTCAGGCCTCCGCAGGGGGCCGAGGTTTGTCCCCACGCGGCGGAGCCGCAGACCGGCGCAGTCGGGAAGGGGCGGGGTGGGGGAAGAAATCCCCCGCCCGCCACGCCCCCGCAGGGGGAGCCCAGGTGAGGGGGTGTCCCCCTCACCTGCCGTTGAACGCGTCCTTGAGGCGGGAGAACAGACCCTGCTGCCCCGGCTGGAACTGCCCCATCGCCCGCTCCTCGCCCCGCAGCTTCGCCAGCTCCCGCAGCAGCCGCTCCTGCTCCGGGTCCAGCTTCGACGGCGTCTGCACCTCGACGTGGACGATGAGGTCACCACGGCCCCCGCCCCGCAGGTGCGTGATGCCGCGCCCGTGCAGCGGGATCGACTGCCCGGACTGGGTCCCGGGACGGATGTCGACCTCCTCCATGCCGTCCAGCGTCTCCAGCGGCACCTTCGTGCCGAGCGCGCCCGCGGTCATCGGAATGGTCACCGTGCAGTGCAGATCGTCGCCGCGCCGCTGGAACACCGCATGCGGCAGCTCGTGGATCTCGACGTACAGGTCGCCCGCAGGGCCGCCACCGGGCCCGACCTCGCCCTCGCCGGCGAGCTGGATACGGGTGCCGTTGTCGACGCCCGCGGGGATCTTCACGGTCAGCGTGCGGCGCGAACGCACCCGCCCGTCGCCCGCGCACTCCGGGCACGGCGTCGGGACGACGGTGCCGAAGCCCTGGCACTGGGGGCAGGGACGGGACGTCATGACCTGGCCGAGGAAGGACCGGGTCACCTGGGAGACCTCACCGCGGCCGCGGCACATGTCACACGTCTGCGCCGACGTCCCCGGCGCCGCGCCCTCGCCCGAGCAGGTCGTGCACACGACGGCCGTGTCGACCTGGATGTCCTTCGTCGTACCGAAGGCCGCCTCGTTGAGATCGATCTCCAGCCGGATCATCGCGTCCTGCCCGCGCCGCGTCCGCGACCTGGGCCCGCGCTGGGACGCCGTACCGAAGAAGGCGTCCATGATGTCCGAGAAGTTGCCGAAGCCGCCCGCACCGAAGCCTCCGGCGCCCGCACCCGCGCCGCCGGACGCGGAGAGCGGGTCGCCGCCGAGGTCGTAGACCTGCTTCTTCTGCGGGTCGGACAGCACCTCGTACGCGGCGTTGATCTCCTTGAAGCGCTCCTGCGTCTTCGGGTCCGGATTCACGTCCGGGTGAAGCTCCCGCGCCAGCCGCCGGAAAGCCTTCTTGATCTCGTCCTGCGATGCGTCGCGGCGCACGCCGAGTACGGCGTAATAGTCCGTGGCCACTACGACTCCGCCAGGATCTGTCCGACGTAACGTGCCACTGCGCGTACCGCTCCCATCGTTCCGGGGTAGTCCATGCGGGTCGGTCCGACCACGCCGAGTTTGGCGACTGCCTCGTCGCCCGAACCGTAGCCGACCGCGACGACGGACGTGGCGTTGAGGCCCTCATGGGCGTTCTCGTGCCCGATCCGTACGGTCATGCCGGAGTCCTTGGCCTCGCCGAGCAGCTTCAGCAGCACGACCTGCTCCTCCAGCGCCTCCAGCACGGGCCGGATCGTCAGGGGGAAGTCGTGGCCGAAGCGCGTCAGATTGGCGGTGCCGCCGATCATCAGCCGCTCCTCGGTCTCCTCGACGAGGGTCTCCAGGAGGGTGGCGAGCACGGCGGAGACGGTGCCCTGGTCGTCGAGTTCGAACGACTCGGGAAGGTCCTGCACCAGCTGCGGCACGTCGGCGAAGCGCCGGCCCACCACCCGGCTGTTCAGCCGGGCCCGCAGATCCGCCAGCGAGGTCTCGCCGAACGGCGCCGGGCAGTCCACGTGCCGCTGCTCGACCCGTCCCGTGTCCGTGATCAGCACGAGCATCAGGCGGGCCGGGGCGAGTGCCAGCAGCTCCACGTGACGCACGGTCGAGCGCGTGAGGGACGGGTACTGGACGACCGCGACCTGCCGGGTCAGCTGCGCGAGCAGCCGTACCGTACGGGCCACGACGTCGTCGAGGTCGACGGCTCCGTCGAGGAAGTTCTGGATCGCGCGCCGCTCGGGCGACGACAGGGGCTTGACGCCCGCCAGCTTGTCGACGAAGAGCCGGTAGCCCTTGTCCGTCGGGATCCGGCCCGCGCTGGTGTGGGGCTGGGCGATGTATCCCTCCTCCTCCAGCACGGCCATGTCGTTGCGCACGGTGGCCGGCGAGACGCCGAGCTTGTGCCGCTCCGTGAGGGCCTTGGAGCCGACCGGCTCCTCCGTGCCGACGTAGTCCTGGACGATGGCACGAAGGACCTCGAGCCTGCGTTCGCTGAGCATCGCGCGCACCTCCAGCGTGGATCATCGGCGGGTTCGTCGGTCTTGTCTGGTCGCTTGGCACTCGCTGTGTCGGAGTGCCAGCCTTCCCCGGGCCAGTGTACGGCCGGTGGGTACGCCCCGAGCAAGGGCGGCCAGGCAGTCTGTCGAGGGGACGCCGCTGGTCGCCCGGGATAGCGTCGCCGTATGGACGTCAGTTGGGAAGACTTCGGCTGGGAACGGCTCGCCGCCGGTGTCGGCCGCCGCCGCCTGCCGATCTGGGACGCGACGGCCGGAGTTGTGGTCGGGGACGACGCGGTCCTCCTGTTCGACACCGGCGCGACGCTCCGCGAGGGCGCCGAACTCCGCGCCCAGATCGAGACCCTCCTCGGCGGCCGTCGTGTGACCCATATCGCGCTCAGCCACCCGCACTTCGATCATGTCCTCGGCACGGCGGCGTTCTCGGCCGTGCGCGTGTACGGCGCGGTCGGCGTCGACGACCTGCTCGTCCGGGACCGGGACGTGCTCCGCGACGACGCCATCCGCCACGGGGTGGCGCCGGACGACGCGGCGCAGGCCACGGACGTGCTGGTCGCCCCGCAGCACGTCGTCTCCGGCGAGTGGACGCTCGACCTCGGCGGCCGGCAGGTCCTCCTCGCGAACGTCGGCCCCGGCCACTCGGGCCACGACCTCGCGCTGCTCGTGCCCGCCACGGCCACGGAACCGGAGATCGTCTTCTGCGGCGACCTGGTGGAGGAGTCCGGCGACCCCCAGGCGGGCCCCGACGCGATCCCCTCCCGCTGGCCCGCGGCCCTGGACCGGCTCCTCTCGCTGGGCGGGGAGGACGCGGTGTACGTGCCGGGCCACGGGGCGGTGGTGGACGCCGCATTCGTGCGCGCCCAACGGGACGAGCTGGCCCGGCGGTTCGCGGTGTCGTAGCGTCTGCCCAATGCGCAGCTACAGCCCCGATCTCACCCCGCCCTGGAAGAGGCGGCAGCCCGTTCCCGAGGTGCCGGCCGAGCCGGACCTGGTCGTCGAGGAGGTCACGACCGGCTTCTGCGGGGCGGTGATCCGCTGCGAGGCGGGGACGGTGACCCTGGAGGACCGCTTCGGCAAGCACCGGGTGTTCCCGCTGGAGCCGCGCGGCTTCCTGCTGGAGGGCAGGGTCGTCACACTGGTCCGGCCGTCCTCGGGCGCCCCTGTGCGTCCCACCCGCACGGCCTCCGGCTCGGTCGCCGTCCCCGGTGCGCGGGCCCGGGTCGCCCGCGCGGGCCGCATCTATGTGGAGGGCCGGCACGACGCGGAGCTGGTCGAGAAGGTGTGGGGCGACGACCTGCGCATCGAGGGCGTGGTCGTCGAGTACCTGGAGGGCATCGACGACCTCCCCGCGATCGTCGCGGACTTCTCCCCTTCGGCGGACGCCCGCCTGGGCGTCCTGGTGGACCACCTGGTCCCGGGCTCCAAGGAGTCCCGCATCGCCGCGTCCGTCACGGACCCGAACGTCCTGGTGGTCGGCCACCCGTACATCGACGTGTGGGAGGCCGTGAAGCCCTCGTCACTGGGAATCGCGGCCTGGCCGTCCGTCCCGCACGGCCAGGACTGGAAGACGGGCGTCTGCCACGCCCTGGGCTGGCCGCCCAACACGGGCGCGGCCTGGCAGCACATCCTGTCGCGCGTGACGACCTACAAGGACCTCGAGCCGGCCCTGCTGGGCAGGGTGGAAGAGCTGATCGACTTCGTCACGCAGTAACCCGTTGGGGGCAGTCGTTCCGCGCGGGGTCCCCCAGGACGAAGTCCTAGGGGGAGGAACGGGTGGGCACCACCCCCGGTACCGGATGCCGTACCTGTGGACCGGGGCCCACAGGCCCGGTCCAGCGGCGTGGACGGTCAGTCCACCAGGTCCCGGACCACCGCGTCGGCCAGAAGCCGCCCGCGCAGGGTGAGGACGGCGCGCCCGTCCTCGTACGGCCCGGGCTCCAGCAGCCCGTCCGCCAGCGCCCGCCTGGACGCCTCCAGGCCGGCCTCGCGCAGGAGCGACAACGGGCACCCCTCCCGCAGCCGCAGCTCCAGCAGCACCCGCTCCACGCGCCGGTCCTCGTCCGCCAGGACCTCCCGGCCGGCCCCGGGCGAGCGCCCCTCCCCCAGCGCCCCCGCATACGCGCCGGGGTGCTTCACGTTCCACCACCGCACCCCGCCCACATGGCTGTGGGCGCCCGGCCCGGCACCCCACCAGTCGGCGCCGCGCCAGTACAGCTCGTTGTGCAGACAGCGCCCCGCCTCGGTCGTGGCCCAGTTCGACACCTCGTACCACTCGAAGCCCGCCCCGGCCAGCACCTCGTCGGCGATCAGATACCGGTCCGCGTGCACGTCGTCGTCCGTCATCGGCACCTCGCCGCGGCGGATCCGCCGCGCCAGCTGCGTGCCCTCCTCCACGATCAGCGCATACGCGCTGACATGGTCGGGGCCCGCCCCGATCGCCGCGTCCAGGGACGCCCGCCAGTCGTCGTCGCTCTCTCCCGGCGTGCCGTAGATGAGGTCGAGGTTCACGTGCTCGAAGCCCGCCGCCCGCGCCTCCGCGACGCACGCCTCGGGCCGCCCCGGCGTGTGCGTACGGTCGAGGACCTTCAGTACGTGTTGCCGTGCGCTCTGCATCCCGAAGGACACCCGGTTGAAGCCCCCGGCCCGCAGCTCCGCCAGATACGCGGGGTCCACGGACTCCGGGTTCGCCTCCGTCGTGACCTCCGCGTCGTCCGCGAGGCCGAACTCCTCGCGCACCGCCCCGAGCATCCGTACGAGATCGGCGGCGGCGAGCAGCGTCGGCGTACCGCCGCCGACGAAGACCGTCCGCACGGGGCGCGGGTCGTCGCCGAGGACCTTGCGGGCGAGCCGGATCTCCTCGATCAGCGTGTCCGCGTAGTTGTCGCGAGACGCAAGCACGCCGCCGCTGCCGCGCAGCTCGGTCGCCGTGTAGGTGTTGAAGTCGCAGTAGCCGCAGCGCGTGGCGCAGTACGGAACGTGCAGGTAGAACCCGAGGGGCCGGTCGCCGGCACCCGTGAGGGCGTGCGCGGGCAGTGCCCCGTCCAGGGGCATGGGCTCACCATCAGGCAGTACGGAAGGCATACGCCCCATTGTCCGCCACGTGCGGAGTTCTCCGGACAGCCCGCGTTCGGCGGACGGCCCGAAGCGTTCGGCGGCAGGCGGCATTCGGTGGCCGGCGCCGGCCGAGGTCAGCGGGCCTGCAGCACCAGGAGCGCCAGATCGTCGCCCGGCGGGGCCTCCGCGAAGGTGTGCACGGCCTGCCTTATCCGGTCGGCGACACCCTGCGCCGTGAGCCCGACGCAGCCCGCAAGGGCCCGCGCCAGCCCGTCGCCGTCGTCGAACATCCGCTGCCCGGAGCGCCGCTCGGTGACCCCGTCGGTCACGCAGAGCAGCGTGTCGCCCGGCTCCAGGTCGAAGGTCTGGCTCTCGTACGCGGCGTCGTCGACGACGCCGAGGAGCAGCTGGGACGCGGCGGCCGGGCGGACCGTGCCGTCGGGCCGCAGCAGCAGGGGGAGCGGGTGGCCTGCGCAGGCGAGGGTGCAGCGGACGCCGGTGCCGTCGGGGAGCGGGGTGAGCTCCCCGTACAGGAGGGAGAGGAAGCGCGACTGCGGCCCCTCGTACGTGCCGTCGAGCGTCGTCGGATCGGGGCCCGCGACCATGAGCGCCGCCGCTTCGGCAGCCTCCATGGCGTCGTCGAGGAGCAGGCCGTTGAGGCGGTCGAGGACCTCCCCGACCTGGTAGCCCTCGCGGGCGAGCAGGCGCAGCCAGGGGCGGGCGAGGCCGGTGACGACGGCGGCCTCGGGGCCGCTGCCCTGGACGTCGCCGAGCATGAAGCACCAGCGGCCGCCGCTGCCCGCCGGGAAGATGTCGTAGAAGTCGCCGCCGGCGAGGCCCTCGTCGCTGGGCTCGTACACGAGGGAGCTGTCGACCCCGGGGATCTGCGCGACCTGGGCGGGCAGCAGGCCGCGCTGGAGCACCCGGCTGATGGTGGCCTGCCGGGTGTAGGCGCGGGCGGCGCCGATCGCGAGACCGACGCGGCGCGCGAAGTCCTCGATCAGCGCGGTCGCCTCGCCGAGTACCCCCGCGCCGGTGTCCGGCGTGCCTTCGCGGCCCAGCAGCATGGTGCCGACGGGCCGCGCGCCGGCGGTCAGGCGGAACGCGACGGCGCTCCGCTCCCCGGCCGCGGGGTCCCCGGCCGCAGCGGCTTCGGCCGCGGGGTTCCCGGCCGCTGGGTTCTCGGGCCAGGCGACGGGAACGGGCACGGCCGCACCGCGTGCGTCCTCCGTCAACCGCGGCGGGTCCTTGGCCAGCACCGCACGCAGGCTCTCGATCGCGGACTCGTCCGCGTGCCAGACCTTGGCCAGCCTGGGCACCGGCCCTGTCTCGCCGTCCAGCCACACCGCGCACCAGTCGGCGAGCCGCGGCACCAGCAGCTGCCCGGCCAGCGCCGCGACCATGTCCTCGTCGAGCTGCCCGGCGAGCAGGTCGGACGCCTCGGCGAGGAACGACAGCGCCCCGCGGCCCGTCCAGTCCCGGTCGTCCCGTGCGGCCCTGCGCGGCGCCGGTGCGAGGATCTCGGCGGCGCGCAGCCCGCGCTGGGCCGTCCCCGCCGCACCGCACCCGTCGAGCGCCAGCCGTGCCCACACCGCCTTGAGCCCCGGCCGGTAGGTGATCCCCCAGGACGCGGCGAGCGCGGCGACCAGCTGCAGCCCGCGCCCGTACTCCGGTTCGTCGGACACCGCCCCGGGATCCGGCGCGTCACTCCGTACGGCCCGCGCGGGATGGTGGTCGGACACCTCGACGACCAGCGACGCCGGATCGTCGTCGCTCGCCCCGTCCAGTCGTACGAGGACCTCCACGGTGGTTCCCGCGTGCACGACGGCGTTGGTCACGAGTTCGCTCACGACGAGCACGGCGTCGTCGGCCAGCCGGTCCGCTCCGCGCGTCGCCACCATCCCCAGGCGGGTCCAGTCGGCGAGTGCCACCCGCACGAACCGCCGCGCGGCGGACGCGGCCAGCGGATTGCCGGGCAGGCTGGTGCGCGCCGCGGCCCGTGCGTCGCCGCGCTGCGAGATGAGGTGCACCGACCGGTGAGTGGTCTCCTGCTGCATCGGAACGGACCCCACGCTGCGGCTCCTGTCCGGCTCTGGCGTCGCCCCACGGCGACTGACGACACGGACAGAGTGACAGACCGAGCCCGCCCGTAAGCGGCGAGTCATCGAACTCGGGGGACCCGAACACACCCGGACAGCGGCATTCCGCCACGAAAGGGGCGCACGGCGTGCCGGTGAGCGCGCAGGGAGCCGCGCCCCGGACGGGGCCGGCGCAGAGGCCACGCGCCGAACGGGGTCGACGCAGGGAGCCGCGCCCCGGAAAGAGGTCGGCGCAGAGGGCCATGCCCCCTGCGCCGACACGCCGTGCGCGGTGCTACGCCTCCCGCGCGCCCTCGTACATCGACTCGATCAGGTCCTTGTACTCGCGCTCGACGACCGGCCGCTTCAGCTTCAGGCTGGGCGTCAGTTCGCCGTGCTCGATGTCCAGGTCACGCGGCAGCAGGCGGAACTTCTTGATGGTCTGCCAGCGCTGCAGGCCCTCGTTGAGACGCTTCACGTAGCCCTCGATGAGCCGCTCCGTCTGCGGGGCGGCGACGACCTCGGCGTAGGACTTGCCGTCGAGACCGTTCTCCTTGGCCCAGCCGAGGATGGACGGCTCGTCGAGGGCGATGAGGGCGGTGCAGAAGTTCCGGTCCGCGCCGTGGACCAGGATGTTGGAGACGAACGGGCAGACCGCCTTGAACTGGCCCTCGACCTCGGCCGGGGCGATGTACTTGCCGCCGGAGGTCTTGATGAGGTCCTTCTTGCGGTCGGTGATCTTCAGATAGCCGTCGGCCGACAGCTCGCCGATGTCACCGGTGTGGAACCAGCCGTCGGACTCCAGGACTTCGGCGGTCTTCTCCGGCAGCCCGTGGTAGCCCTGCATGATGCCCGGGCCGCGCAGCAGGATCTCGCCGTCGTCAGCGATGCGCACCTCGCAGCCGGGCACCGGCTTGCCGACGGTGCCGGTGCGGTAGGCCTCGCCCGGGTTGACGAAGGACGCGGCGCTGGACTCGGTGAGGCCGTAGCCCTCCAGGATGTGGATCCCGGCGCCGGCGAAGAAGAAGCCGATCTCGGGCGAGAGCGCCGCGGAGCCGGAGACGGCGGCGCGCAGCCGGCCGCCGAAGGCCTCGCGGAGCTTGGAGTAGACGAGCGCGTCGGCGACCTTGTGCTTGGCGGTGAGGCCGAAGGAGGCCGACGCCGTGCCGGTGCGGCGGAAGTTGTCCTGCGACTCCTTGGCGTACTCGCGCGCGACCCCGGCCGCCCACTGGAAGATCTTGTACTTGGCGGCGCCGCCGGCCCGGGCCTTGGCGGCCACGCCGTTGTAGACCTTCTCGAAGATGCGCGGCACGGCCGCCATGTAGGTCGGCTGGACGACCGGCAGATTCTCGATGATCTTGTCAACGCGGCCGTCGACGGCGGTGACGTGCCCGACCTCGATCTGGCCGGAGGTCAGCACCTTGCCGAAGACGTGCGCGAGCGGCAGCCACAGGTACTGGACGTCGTCCTTGGTGACGAGGCCGGTCGAGGCGATGGCCTTGGCCATGTACGACCAGTTGTCGTGCGGCAGCCGGACGCCCTTGGGGCGGCCCGTGGTGCCCGAGGTGTAGATGAGCGTGGCGAGTTGCTCGGAGGTGATCGCCTCGACGCGTTCCTTGACCGCGCTCGGGTGCTTGGCGAGGTACTCGGCGCCGCGCGCCTCCAGGTCGGCGAGGGAGACCACCCAGCCCTCGGGGTCGCCCTCGGCCGGCTCGGCGGCGGGGTCGATCACGACGACGTGCTGGAGGTTCGGCAGCTCCGCGCGCTTCTCGCGGGCCTTGGCCAGCTGGGCCGCGTCCTCCGCGACGAGCACACGGCTCTCGGAGTCGGCGAGGATGTACGCCGACTCCTCGGCGTTGGTCTGGGGGTAGACGGTCGTCGTGGCCGCACCCGCGCAGAGGATGCCGAGGTCGGCGAGGATCCATTCCACCCGGGTGGAGGAGGCGAGCGCCACGCGCTCCTCGGACCGCACCCCCAGATCGATCAGCCCGGCCGCGATGGCGTACACCCGCTCGGCGGCCTCGCCCCAGCTCAGCGACTTCCAGTCGTCGGGGCCCTGACCGGCGGCGGACGGGACCGGGTAGCGGTACGCCTCCGCATCCGGAGTCGCCGCCACACGCTGGACGAAGAGGGTCGCCACGGAGGGCGGTCGGTTCTCGAGCTGGGTCTGTGTGTCGGTCACGACATCCTCCGGGCCTGCTGCGGCGTTGCTGCACGACTGGCTTTGACTGCACGACTGACTTTGAACTGCACGGCTGACTCTTGCTGCTCGACCGGTCACGGTTGTTTAACTCATGAGTAACCCTCGAGCGAGATCAGGGTAGAGCGCCGCGCAGCGCCGCGTAAGAGGCTGTGGGCTGCCGCTTGATAACGAACGGGCCCCCGCGCCGCAGCGCAGGGGCCCGTGGGCCGGATCAGGCAAATGGGGCACTTGGTGCTTCTGAGCCACCCGGCCGCCACCGCTTCGCCACTTCTGCGAAGCTTCTCCGCCGCCCCGCGTCCTTCTTTCGCCCTACTACTTCTTCGCCTTGCCGCCTGCGGAGTCGTCGCTGGAGAGCACCGCGATGAAGGCCTCCTGCGGAACCTCCACAGAACCGACCATCTTCATCCGCTTCTTGCCCTCCTTCTGCTTCTCGAGCAGCTTCCGCTTACGGGAGATGTCACCGCCGTAGCACTTGGCGAGCACGTCCTTGCGGATGGCGCGGATCGTCTCGCGGGCGATGACCCGGGAGCCGATGGCGGCCTGGATGGGCACCTCGAAGGCCTGGCGCGGGATGAGCTCCCTGAGCTTGGCGACGAGCCGTACGCCGTACGCGTACGCCGCGTCCTTGTGGGTGATCGCGGAGAACGCGTCGACCTTGTCGCCGTGCAGCAGGATGTCGACCTTCACCAGCTGGGCGCCCTGCTCGCCGGTGGGCTCGTAGTCGAGCGACGCGTAACCGCGGGTCTTGGACTTCAGCTGGTCGAAGAAGTCGAAGACGATCTCGGCGAGGGGGAGGGTGTAGCGGATCTCGACCCGGTCCTCGGACAGGTAGTCCATGCCGAGCAGCACGCCACGACGGTTCTGGCAGAGCTCCATGATCGAGCCGATGAACTCGCTCGGCGCGAGGATCGTGGCCCGCACGACCGGCTCGAAGACCTCGCTGATCTTGCCTTCGGGGAACTCGCTCGGGTTGGTGACGGTGTGCTCGCTGCCGTCCTCCATGACGACTCGGTAGACCACGTTGGGCGCGGTCGCGATCAGGTCGAGGCCGAACTCGCGCTCGAGCCGCTCACGGATCACATCGAGGTGGAGCAGGCCGAGGAAGCCGACGCGGAAACCGAAGCCGAGGGCCGCGGAGGTCTCCGGCTCGTAGACGAGCGCGGCGTCGTTGAGCTGCAGCTTGTCGAGGGCGTCGCGCAGCTCGGGGTAGTCCGAGCCGTCCAGCGGGTAGAGGCCGGAGAACACCATCGGCTTGGGGTCCTTGTAGCCGCCGAGTGCCTTGGTGGCGCCCTTGTGCAGGGTCGTGATGGTGTCACCGACCTTGGACTGGCGGACGTCCTTCACACCGGTGATGAGGTAGCCGACCTCGCCGACGCCGAGGCCGTCGGCCGGGAGCATCTCCGGCGAGTTGGTGCCGATCTCCAGCAGCTCGTGCGTGGCGCCCGTGGACATCATCCTGATGCGCTCGCGCTTGTTGAGCTGGCCGTCGATGACTCGTACGTACGTGACGACGCCACGGTAGGAGTCGTAGACGGAGTCGAAGATCATCGCGCGGGCCGGGGCGTCCTTGACACCGACCGGGGCGGGGACGTCCTTGACCACTCGGTCGAGCAGGACGTCGACGCCGATGCCGGTCTTGGCCGAGACCTTCAGCACGTCCGAGGGGTCGCAGCCGATGAGGTTCGCGAGCTCCTCGGAGAACTTCTCGGGCTGCGCGGCCGGCAGGTCGATCTTGTTGAGGACCGGGACGATGGTGAGGTCGTTCTCCATCGCGAGGTAGAGATTGGCGAGGGTCTGCGCCTCGATGCCCTGGGCCGCGTCCACCAGCAGGATCGTGCCCTCGCAGGCGGCGAGGGAGCGGGACACCTCGTACGTGAAGTCGACGTGTCCCGGAGTGTCGATCATGTTGAGGATGTGGGTCTTGCCCTGGCCCTCGCCCGTGGTGGGCGCCCAGGGCAGACGTACGGCCTGGGACTTGATCGTGATGCCGCGCTCACGCTCGATGTCCATACGGTCGAGGTACTGGGCGCGCATCTGCCGCTGCTCGACCACACCGGTCAGCTGGAGCATCCGGTCGGCAAGCGTGGACTTGCCGTGGTCGATGTGCGCGATGATGCAGAAGTTGCGGATCAGAGCCGGGTCGGTACGGCTCGGCTCGGGCACATGGGTAGGGGTCGCGGGCACGCAGGGTCCTGATTCTTGAGCGCCGGGCGCTCGTGTCTCGGGTCGATGTCGGACGATGTCGGATCGATACGCAGTCTCCATCGTCCCATGGCCGCGGCCCAGTGCTCGGTTTGGGCCGGTCCGACGGCGGCTGGTAGCCTGGGCAGCTGTGTCTCGTACGCCCTCTCGGCCGCGAGACACACCTCTGAAGATCATCGAACCTGAAAAGGCTCTTTCGTGGCGAACATCAAGTCCCAGATCAAGCGGAACAAGACGAACGAGAAGGCGCGCCTGCGCAACAAGGCCGTCAAGTCGTCGCTCAAGACCGCGATCCGCAAGGCCCGTGAGGCTGCCGCCGCGGGTGACGTCGAGAAGGCCACTGTGGCCGCTCGCGAGGCCTCCCGCAAGCTCGACAAGGCTGTCTCGAAGGGTGTCATCCACAAGAACGCCGCCGCCAACAAGAAGTCGGCGCTGGCTGCCAAGGTTGCCTCCCTCCAGGGCTGAGCTCCTGTTGTAAGCCCGGGGGGCGACCCCCGGACCCCCGGCAGAAACCCCACGGGGTGACACGCCGGACGACTTGATCGCCGGAAAGGACCAGGCGGGCCCTCTCATCCGCCCCCGACCGGCACCCCCGGACTCGCACGCGGCCTGCGTTCGCCACGCGGGTGCGAGTCCAACGTCTTACGTCGAAGGCCCCGGCCTCGTCCTTCCCCAGGACGAGCCCGGGGCCTTCGCCGTCGCGGGGGCCGGTCGGGGGCCGGGTGAGGGCGCGCGGTTGCGCGGGTGCGCGGCCGCGGGCCTCAGGCGGGGAAGCGTAAAGCGGGTGCGGGTACCTTCAGCCCGGGCGGCCGCGGCGCAAGGCCCCCGTGTGGGACCGGGCCTGCGTCGCGACGCGGTGCGGGTACCTCGGCACGGGTGGCCGCGGCGCGAAGCTGCCGCGTCGGGTAGGGGTATCGCCACCCCGATGGTCTGCGAGCGCGGGCTCGGGGGTGCGCAGGCCGGACCGGACCGGCCGAAACCGAGGCCCGGGACCTGGGCCGGGGACTGGGGCGTGGCCGAGCCTGGGGCGGGACCTCGGCCGGGGACTGGGGCGTGGCCGAGGCCGGGACCTGGGCCGGGGCGGGACCTCGGCCGGGGACTGGGACCGTGGCCGGAGCCGGGGGCGGGACCTCGGCCGGGGACTGGGACCGTGGCCGGAGCCGGGGGCGGGACCTCGGCCGGGGACTGGGACCGTGGCCGGAGCCGGGGGCGCAGCCCCCGTCACGTTCAGCGCCGCAGCCGCGCAGCCCTCGCCACCGTCACCACCGCTTTCTCCAGGGCGTACTCCGCATCATCCCCGCCCCCCTTGACCCCCGCGTCCGCCTCGGCCACCGCCCGCAGCGCCATCGCCACCCCGTCCGGCGTCCAGCCACGCATCTGCTGCCGCACCCGGTCGATCTTCCACGGCGGCATCCCCAGCTCGCGCGCGAGGTCGGCCGGCCGGCCGCCCCGCGCCGACGAGAGCTTGCCGATCGCCCGCACGCCCTGCGCCAGCGCGCTGGTGATCAGCACCGGGGCGACCCCGGTCGACAGGGACCACCGCAGCGCCTCCAGCGCCTCCGCGGCACGCCCCTCCACCGCCCGGTCGGCGACCGTGAAGCTCGACGCCTCGGCCCGCCCCGTGTAGTACCGCCCGACGACGGCCTCGTCGATCGTCCCCTCGACGTCCGCGACGAGCTGCGACACCGCGCTCGCCAGCTCCCGCAGATCGCTGCCGATGGAGTCCACCAGCGCCTGGCACGCCTCGGGCGTCGCGGACCGGCCCAGCGCGCGGAACTCGGACCGCACGAACGTCAGCCGCTCCGCCGGCTTCGTCGTCTTCGGGCACGCCACCTCACGCGCGCCGGCCTTGCGCGCCGCGTCCAGCAGGCCCTTGCCCTTCGCCCCGCCCGCGTGCAGCAGGACCAGGGTGATCTCCTCGACCGGCGCACCGAGATACGCCTTGACGTCCTTGATCGTGTCGGCGGACAGATCCTGCGCGTTCCGCACGACGACGACCTTGCGCTCCGCGAAGAGCGAGGGGCTCGTCAGCTCGGCGAGCGTGCCGGGCTGGAGCTGCTCCGGGGCGAGGTCGCGTACGTCCGTGTCGGGGTCGGCGGCCCTGGCGGCCGCGACCACCTGCCGCACGGCACGGTCCAGCAGCAGGTCCTCCTGGCCCACGGCGAGCGTGACGGGGGCGAGGGGATCGTCGTTCGTGTTCTTCCTGGTGGCCATCGCGGTCCAGCATCGCACGGGGCGCTGACACTCCGCGGTGCGCCGTACGGACCCCGGCAGCGCGGCTCCCTACGGCACCTCGCGCCAGCCGTCCCAGCCCGCGACGAACTCGTCCAGTTCGCCCGCGTCGAGGCGGCCCTCCGGGTCCTCGACGACGACCAGCCACTGGGCGTCCTCGGCGTCGTCCTCACCGGCCAGCGCGTCCCGGAACAGCTGGGGCTCCTCGGCCACGCCGAAACGCTCCCCCACGGCCTCCGCAGCCTCCTCCGCGGCGTCGCGATCGGGCAGCACCAGCACATGTCTCACTTCGTCCACCGTCATATTGTGCCGGTCATCGCACGCCCGGCCGACGCACCTCCGGGACCCGGTCCAGCACGAGGCCGAAGTGGTCCCGGTACGCGGCCAGCACCTCCGCGTCGTCCCCGAGCTGCCGCTCCTCCCGCTTCCCGTCCACCGTCGTCACCAGCTTCCTGCCGCTCAGTGTGATCCGGCCTTCCTCGGTGAGCCGGGAGCAGACGAGGGACTGGGTGAAGTGGGAGGCGGGCGAGGTCCGGTGGTACCAGGCACCCGCCTCGAAGTCCGCCAGCGCCCGCGGACGCCGGTCCATCCGGAACTGCGGCTTGCCGTCCCGCAGAACGTCGAGATCCCCGTCGGGCGCCTCGACGATCCGGAACGTCCCCGCCGGGTCGCTCTGCTCTCCCCGCTCCTCCAGCAGGAGGGGGTGGTGGCTGTGGTCGCCGAACCCCACATCGGCCAGCCAGGGGCCCGTTCCGTCCCCGGTCTCCACGCGCAGGGTGAGGTGGTCGTACGGGATGCCGAGCCGTCCGTCCTTCCCGAACACCCGGCCCTGGAGCAGGGTGACGCCGAAGCCCAGCCCACGCAGCAATGCCGCGAAGGCACCGTTGAGTTCGTAGCAGAAGCCGCCGCGGCGCGCTTCCACGACCTTGTCGAGGAGCGGCTTGTCCTCCAGAACCAGGTTCTCGCCCAGATGGATCGAGAGATTCTCGAACGGTACGGCGAGCAGGTGCCGCAGTTGGAGGTCGCGCAGCGCCTCGGCGTCCGCCCGCTCGGGGCGGGTGGCTCCGATGCGGCGGAGGTAGGCGTCGACGGTCTCCGGCGGCGGCAACTGCGGTGCGGCGTCCATGCATGCAGTCTCGCCGGACGTGCACCGATGCGCCATGCGCCACTGGTCCTAGGCCGTTCGGCGGATGGCCCTCCCCCCGCCGCCCGACGCACGCCCGCGCCGTTACATGGATGTCCGTTGCTTGAGTGTCCACAAAGATCGCTCCTCTGGTGATGACGGCGGGCCGGCAAGGGGACAAGCAGGTCGGCCTCCACTCCTGTGCGGTGGTCAGTCGCCGGAGGGGGCCGCACCCCGCGCGACGGCACGCAGTGCCTCGCCCGCTCCCGTCACCGCGATCGCCCCGTCCCGGTCCGTGCGAAGCACGGCCGCCCCCTGGGCCCGCAGCGCGCCGACGGTACGGGGCGACGGATGACCGTACGGGTTGTCACGGCCGCAGGAGATCAGAGCCAGCCGCGGCCGGGTGGCCGCCAGCAGGCCGGGGTGCTGAAAGGCCGAGCCGTGGTGGGCGACCTTGAGGACGTCCACCGGCGGCAATGCCGGGTAGGCCCGTATCAGTCCCTGCTGGGCAGGCGGTTCGACATCTCCCAGGAGGAGCAGCGAGGGACCGTCCACGGCCCGGACGAACAGCACGACGCTCGCGTCGTTCGGCCCTTCCGGCGGTGGCCCCGGCCCTGCCGTCGGCCACAGCACCCGCCAGTCCAGCCGCCCCACTCGGCGCCGCTCCCCCGGCGCCGCGCGGACGACCGGGACCCCGGCCGCCGCTGCCGTGCGGCGTACGAACGCCGCCTGGTCGTAAGGCTCTTCGAGCGTCGTCGTCTGTACCGCGCCCACAGCCCGGCCACGCAGCGCACCGGACAGTCCGGCCACGTGGTCGGCGTGAAAGTGCGTGAGCAGCAGGAGCGGGATGCGCGTGACGCCCAGCTCGCGCAGGCAACGGTCGGTGAGCAGCGGGTCAGGACCGGCGTCCACGACCACGGCTGTGCCCTCCCCTGCCGCGAGCACCATGGCATCGCCCTGCCCCACGTCGCACATCGCGAACGTCCAACCCGGCGGCGGCCATCCGACGACGACCCGGGTGAGCGGCGCGGGACGCACCACCGCCAGCAGAAACAGCAGGACACAGACGGCGGCCGGCCAGGGGCGGCGGGCCAGCGCCCGCGCGGCCAGGACCGCCGGCACGCTGACCGCGGCGAGCAGCAAGCCGCCGCGCCAGCCACCCGGCCAGTCCACCTGGGCGCCGGGCAGCGCCGCGCCGGCCCGGGCGACCCCGGCGATCCACTCGGCAGGCCAGCCCGCACACCGCGCCACCACCTCGGCGACCGGCATCGCCACCGGAGCCAGGGCGAGCGCAGCGAAGCCCAGGACCGTGGTGGGCGCGACCGCGAGCTCGGCGAACAGGTTGCAGGGGATCGCCACGAGACTGACCCGCGCCGCGAACACGGCCACCACTGGGGCGCACAACACCTGCGCCGAAGCGGCCGCGGCCAGCGCCTCCGCCGGCCGCCCCGGCATCCCGCGCCGGCGCAGTGCCTCGC
The DNA here is from genome assembly GCF_042730885.1 of Streptomyces sp. NPDC059909. NCBI lineage: Bacteria > Bacillati > Actinomycetota > Actinomycetes > Kitasatosporales > Streptomycetaceae > Streptomyces > Streptomyces sp. NPDC059909. The sequence goes on along the minus strand of NZ_JBHWKX010000014.1, from coordinate 98,622 downwards.
TCCATCGCGGTGCGACGGTCAGCAGGGCGGTCGTGGCCAGCACGGACAGCAGAAAGCCATAGGTGCGGGCCAGCCCCGGGTCGTACAGCACGAGCAGCAGCACGGCCCCGGCCAGCGCCGGAAGCAGCGATCTGCGGCGGCCCGTCCCGACAGCGAGCAGGGTGATCAGCCCGCAGGCCGCTGCCCTCAGCACACTCGGGTCGGGTCTGCACAGCACCACGAAAGCGATCGTGAGCGCCCCGCCGAGCAGCGCCGTCGCCCGGAGCGAGATACCCAACCGGGGCGCCAGCCCGCCGCGTTCCGCCCGCAGGGCCGTGCCGGGAGGGCCGATGAGCAGAAACAGCACAACCGTGAGGTTGCTGCCCGAGACAGCCAGCAGATGAGTGAGGTCCGTCGCCTGGAAGGCGGCGTACAGCTCGGGCCCGATCCCGGAGGTGTCGCCGACGACCAGCCCCGGGAGCAGTGCGCGGGCATCCGGTTCGAGTCCGTCGGTCGCGCGACGGAGCCCGGCGCGCAGCTTCCCCGCCCTCCGCTGCATCGCCGACGGTGGTCCGACGACACGGGGCGGTCCGGCGCCCTGCACTCTGAGGACGGCGGCGAACCTGCCGTCCCCCTCCAGCGGTGGCTCCGACCGCGCGGTCAGGCGCAGCCGGGTCGAGGGCAACAGCCGTGACCATTCCCCGGCCGACGCACCCGGCCTCGCGATCACGAGGACCGGTGCCCGGGTGGCGACGGCGGACCCGTCGGGCCCGGTCACCCTCGTGACCTGCGCGTCCAGCGCGACCGCTGCTCCCGTCATGTGATCGCCCCGGACGCGCGGCCGGATCGTGCGCGGATCGCCCGTGACCGTCAACTCCCCGGTGATGCGGCTGTACTGGCGCGCTGCCTCCGGCACAGGGCCCCGGTACAGATCGGCTCCGCGCAGCCCGCCCGCCGCCGTCCCCGCGGCGGCGCACAGGAGCACGGCGGCCGCCGCGACGCGGTTGCCGGAGCCAGGCCGAGACCGCCCTCGAACAGCGCGCACCACCAGGGGCGCAAGGAGCAGCCCGGACGTGGCGAGGCACAGCACCACCACCGCCGCAGGCCAGGGTGGTCGAGCAGTCAGGGCGAAGGCGGCCGCGCCCCATGCCGCCAGTGCGGGCAGGACCAGACGGAGGTCGACCGGGCCCTCCTGCCTGGGGTCGGACGCGCCGAGGCGATGCCCGGCCGCGGTGTGAACCTCCGGGCGCGTCATGGCCGTACCAAGGGCTGGAGGTCCGCGAACCGGCGGTCGCCGATCCCGTTGACCTCGCGGAGCTCGTCCACGGAACGGAAACCGCCGTGCTCGGTGCGGTAGTCGACGATGTGCTGGGCGAGCACCGGGCCGACGCCCGGGAGGGTGTCGAGCTGCTCGACCGTCGCGGAGTTCAGGCTCACCGGCCCCGCGGCCGGTCCGGCCGGAGCACCGCCCGCTTGGCCGGCAGCGGGGACGCCGAGCGCCGGCGGGGCGCCGACCACCACCTGCTCGCCGTCCATGAGCACCCGTGCCCGGTTGAGCCCGGTGATGTCCGTCCCGGCCTTGACGCCGCCCGCCGCGCGCAGGGCGTCGGCGACCCGCGAACCGGCGGGCAGCCGGAGCACTCCTGGCCTCCGCACCTTGCCGCTCACATCGACGACGATCCGCGCCCCGGGGCCGGCCGTGGGCGGCTGTCCGGGCGAGGGCTCCGGCTCCGGCCCGACGGGCGCAGCCGGGGCAGGACGGTCCTCCCGGACCAGCTCCGGGGCACGCACCGGCTCCGGTCGGCCTGCCCAGAAGTGCTGCACGGCGAACCCCACGGCCACCACGAGGACGACCGCCAGCGCGGCCAGTGTCCTCGGCTCCAGCCCGCATCTGAGCTGGATCCACAGCGGCAGTCGCTCCCGCAGCGCGAGCCGTCCGCGCTCGCGCGCCGACAGCTCGGGCGCGGACGGAACCGGCTCCTCCCGCTCGGGCGCGGACGGAACCGGCTCCTCCCGCTCGGGCGCGGACGAGCCCGTCCCCTCCCGCTCGGACACGAGCGGGAGGGGACCCGACCGCGGCCCCATCGTCGTCGCACCAGGGCGTCCAGGCGCTCCCGGCGGCCCTCCGACAGGCGCGTCCACCAGCCCCGTGCCATCGGCGGGGGCGGCCACAGCGCCCGGCGTCCGAAACAGTGCGTCCGCACGTCGGCGCAGGGCCACAGCCGATCCCGACTGCGACGATCGCGAGCGACGCGGCGACCGCGGCGGCGGCAGGTCCGACGACGGCAGGTCCGACGACGGCAACGGCGACAGGTTCGACGGCGGGGTCGCTGACGGGGCCGACGAGGCGGATGCCGGGCGTCGTCGTCGCCCTGACCGCAGCAGCCGTCTGCTGCCACGGACACGGCCGTCCGAGGCCGGGGCACGGCCCGGGCCACTCGTCGCGGAGCGTGATCGGTAGGTCATGCCCCACGACGTTAGGCACATCCGCCCAGGCCCGCCGAGCAGCGTCAATTCCTGTGGATGGCCGACCCGTTGTGGACAACTCCGTCACCCACCGGAGCGAATCAGCGAGGTGAGACCACAGCCCCGAGGAGCCCAGGGCCCGTGTGGGCCCCGATCACGGCGCCGACCTCGCTTACGTGCAGTTCCGCGAGGTTGGGCACCCGTTCGCGGAGCCGCTCCGCCAGGGTGGACGCGCGCTCCGGCGCGGCGAGGTGGTGCACCGCGATGTCGACCCGGCCCGCTCCCGCGCATTCGGTGACGATCTCCTCGAGGCGGGCGATCGCCTTCGACGCCGTACGGACCTTCTCGAGCAGCTCGATCCGTCCACCGTCGAGCTGAAGCAGAGGCTTCACGGCGAGCGCCGAGCCGAGCAGCGCCTGGGCCGCGCCGATGCGGCCGCCGCGGCGCAGATAGTCGAGGGTGTCGACGTAGAAGTATGCGGACGTGCGTGCGGCCCGCTTCTCGGCGGCGGCCACCGCCTCGTCCAGCGTGCCGCCTGCGTCCGCCGCCTCCGCCGCGGCGAGCGCGCAGAAGCCGAGGGCCATCGCGACCATGCCGGTGTCCACGACCCGCACCGGCACGGGCGCCTCACGCGCAGCCAGCACAGCCGCGTCGTAGGTGCCGGAGAACTCGGAGGACAGATGCAGTGAAACGATTTCTGTCGCGCCGGCCTCGGCCGCCGCCCGGTAAGCCGCGGCGAACGTCTCGGTGCTCGGACGCGACGTGGTGACGGGACGCCGTTTCTGCAGCGCGAGCGCGAGCGAGCGGGCCGAGATCTCGGTGCCCTCCTCGAGGGCCTGATCGCCCAGCACGACGGTCAGCGGTACCGCCGTGATGCCATGGCGCTCCATTGCCTGTGGCGGCAAGTAGGCCGTGGAATCGGTGACGATCGCGACATGGCGGGACATGAGCGGGAGGTTACCCGCAGGGGGCGCCGCACGGCAGCCCGACCCCACGCTCCCGATCGGTTCCGCTCCGCGGATGCCTCCGCCTCGAGCAGGTCGGAACCGGCCTCCGAGCCCGGCTCACAGCCGTCCACTTACCCTCAGCTTGGCTCGGACACGCATTCCGTTTCTGCAACTCGCCGACGTATCTGCCGACTTTGCGCGGCGCGTAGCGGCCTCGCCGCCCGTGCCGTTGGGCTCCCCCGCCTCCCGGCGTCGTCGTGCTCCCCCGCGCCCCGCCGTCCCGCGGGTTCGTCAGTTCGTCGTCTCCGGGCGCGCCGTCTTCTGCCACGAGTACGTCGACGGCTGACGCGGATCGCGCGCCGTGATCGCCTGCGGACCCGGTGCGTCGGCCTCGGGCTCCGCCGCCCGCGCCTGCGCCGCGTCCGATGCCGGTGCCGGTGCCGTACCAGAAGCCGGTTCCGAGACCGGGTACACCGGCTCGGCCCCCGACGCGGGTCCCGCACCCGAGGCAGCGCCCCAGGCCTCCTCCGCCGCCCAGTCCGGTTCGGTCCGCGACCAGTGCCGCAGCGCGCCCGCCTCCACGTCGATCTGCGCGCTCAGCGCCGTCAGGTCGTCCTCTGCGAACGCCCGCGCCCGGTCCCTGGCCGCCCACCGCAGCGACTCCGCGGAGTGCGTGATCCGCTCCACCCGCTCGCGCAGCTCCGGCAGCCGCTCGACGACCCGGCTCCGGTCGGGTTCACGCTCCAGCCGCCTCAGCTCGTCGTCCAGGTCGCGCCCGTGCACGCTGAGCCGCTGGAAGAGGCCCACCGATTCCTTCAGCGACGCGTCCTCGGCCACACCCACGGTCAGCGCGTCCTGCGTGGCCTTCATCGACGTCCGCAGATGCAGCCGCAGCTGTGCCAGCTCACCGGCCACGCCGGCCTGCCCGAGGCTCTTCGCCCGCAGTGTCGTGTCCTCGACGGTGCGCCGGGCCTGGGTGATCGTCCGGTCCACACCGCGCTTGGCCGCACCGATCACCTTGACGCTCGCATACACCCCGAGCGCCACGAAGGCGACGAAGAGCAGCGCCAGGACGAGGATTACTTCCATGGGGGCGCCCTCCGGACTCGTGGGCCAGCAGCCCGTGCGGTGTCTTCCTCCACCGTAAACGCAATGGGCAGGCCGAGGGTTCCAGAGGAACCCCCAACCTGCCCGTAGGGGGTAACCCCCATGAGGCCGTTAAGCGGGGACGATGTTCACCAGCTTCGGCGCCCGCACGATCACCTTCCGGATCCCCGCGCCGCCCAGCGCGGCGGCGACCGACACGTCACCCAGTGCCAGCGCCTCCAGCTCCGCGTCCGTGATCGACGGGGAGACCTCCAGGCGCGCCTTGACCTTGCCCTTGATCTGCACGACGCACGTCACGGTCTCGTCCACGACGTACGCCGGGTCGGCGACCGGGAAGTCCTGGTGCACCACGGAGTCGGTGTGCCCCAGCCGGCGCCACAGCTCCTCGGCGATGTGCGGCGCCAGCGGTGCCACCAGCAGGACCAGCCGCTCCGCGACCGACCGGGCGACCGGGCCGCCCGTCTTCGTCAGGTGGTTGTTCAGCTCGGTGATCTTGGCGATGGCGGTGTTGAAGCGCATCGCCTCCATGTCCTGGCCGACACCGTCGATGGCCTTGTGCAGCGCGCGCAGCGTCGCCTCGTCCGGCTCGTCGTCCACGACGGTGACCTCGCCGGTCGTCTCGTCGACGACGTTCCGCCACAGGCGCTGCAGCAGCCGGTACTGGCCGACGACCGCGCGGGTGTCCCACGGCCGGGAGACGTCCAGGGGGCCCATGGCCATCTCGTACAACCGCAGCGTGTCGGCGCCGTACTCCGCGGCGATCTCGTCGGGAGTGACGGCGTTCTTCAGGGACTTGCCCATCTTGCCCAGCTCGCGCTTGACCGGCTCGCCGTCGAAGTAGAACTTGCCGTCCTGCTCCTCGGCCTCCGCGGCCGGCACCGGGAAGCCGCGGCCGTCCCGGTAGACGTAGGCCTGGATCATGCCCTGGTTGTACAGCTTGTGGAACGGCTCGGCGGACGAGACGTGCCCCAGGTCGAACAGCACCTTGGACCAGAAGCGGGCGTACAGCAGGTGCAGTACGGCGTGCTCGGCGCCGCCCACGTACAGGTCGACGCCGCCGTGCGGCCGGCCGTCGCGCGGGCCCATCCAGTACTGCTCGATCCCGGGGTCGACCAGCTTCGACTCGTTGTGCGGGTCCAGGTAGCGCAGCTCGTACCAGCACGAACCGGCCCAGTTCGGCATGGTGTTGGTCTCGCGGCGGTACGTCTTCACACCGTCACCCAGGTCCAGCTCGACGTTGACCCAGTCCTCGTTGCGGGACAGCGGGGTCTCGGGCTGGGTGTCGGCATCGTCGGGGTCGAACGTCCGCGGCGAGTAGTCGTCGACCTCCGGCAGCTCCAGCGGCAGCATCGACTCGGGCAGCGCGTGGGCGACACCGTCCTCGTCGTAGACGATCGGGAAGGGCTCGCCCCAGTAGCGCTGCCGGCTGAACAGCCAGTCACGCAGGCGGAAGTTGATGGTTCCCTCGCCGATGCCGCGCCCGGTCAGCCACTCGGTGATCTTCGCCTTGGCCTCGGTGACCCCCAGGCCGTCCAGCGAGATCTCGTCGTTCGAGGAGTTGATAGCCGGTCCCTGACCGGTGTAGGCCTCGCCCTCCCAGCCCTCCGGCGGCTGCACCGTACGGATGATGGGCAGGCCGAAGGCCTCGGCGAACTCCCAGTCGCGCTCGTCCTGGCCGGGGACGGCCATGATGGCCCCGGTGCCGTAGCCCATCAGGACGTAGTCGGCGACGAAGACCGGGATCCGGGCGCCGGTGACGGGGTTCAGCGCGTACGCGCCGGTGAAGACGCCCGTCTTGTCCTTGTGCTCGGTCTGCCGCTCGACATCGCTCTTGGTCTGCGCCTGCTTGCGGTACTCGGCGACGGCCTCGGCCGGGGTCGCGGCACCGCCCGTCCAGGCGTCCCTGACGTCCTGCGGGATCCCCTGGGGCCATTCGGCGGGCAGGATCGAGTCGATCAGGCCGTGCTCGGGCGCCAGAACCATGTAGGTGGCGCCGAACAGCGTGTCGGGGCGGGTGGTGAAGACCGTGATCCGCTCGTCGTCGTGGCCCTCGACCGTGAAGTTGACGCGCGCGCCCTCGCTGCGGCCGATCCAGTTGCGCTGCTGCAGCTTGATCGCCTCGGGCCAGTCCAGCGCGTCCAGGTCGTCCAGCAGCCGGTCGGCGTAGGCGGTGATGCGCATGTTCCACTGGCGCAGATTGGCCTTGAAGACGGGGAAGTTGCCACGCTCGGAGCGGCCGTCGGCGGTGACTTCCTCGTTCGCCAGGACGGTGCCCAGCCCGGGGCACCAGTTGACGGGAGCGTCGGAGGCGTAGGCCAGGCGGTACTCACCCAGCACATCGGCGCGCTCGACGGCGCTCAGCTCACTCCAGGGGCGCCCGGAGGGCGTCGCGCGCTCCCCGCTCTCGAACTGCGGCACCAGGTCGGCGATCGGACGGGCCTTCTTCGCCTCGTCGTCGTACCAGGAGTTGAAGATCTGCAGGAAGATCCACTGGGTCCACTTGTAGTAGTCCGGGTCGATCGTGGCGAACGACCGGCGCTTGTCGTGGCCCAGACCCAGCCGGCGCAGCTGGACCTTCATGTTCTCGATGTTGGCCTCGGTGGAGACCCGCGGGTGCGTGCCGGTCTGGACGGCGTACTGCTCGGCGGGCAGGCCGAAGGCGTCGAAGCCCAGGGTGTGCAGGACGTTGTGGCCGGTCATCCGCTGGTACCGGGCGTAGACATCGGTCGCGATGTAGCCCAGCGGGTGTCCGACGTGCAGGCCCGCGCCCGAGGGGTACGGGAACATGTCCATGATGAACTTCTTGGGGCGGGCGACGACGGCCGGGTCACCGGCCAGGTCACCGCTCGGGTTGGGCGCCTCGTACGTGCCGTCGGCGTCCCAGAAGTCCTGCCAGCGTGCCTCGATATCGGCGGCCATGGCCGCCGTGTAGCGGTGCGGTGCGGCCACCTCGGCAGAGGGGGCCCCACCCGAGCCGAAGGCTGCGGGGGAGGAATTCGTCTCGCTCATGATCCCTAAAGCTCCATCGATCGTCTCTGCCAGCGTTTCCGGAACGGGCTGTGCCCACAAACAAAAGGACCCCTCGCACAGGAGGGGACGCCGCGCCGATTCCGACCGGACGATTCACCGGTCGGGACTGATCAGCGCGGCCCGCTAAGCAGAAGGCGTACGGCACGCATGGCGTCAGGGTACCGCAGGGCCGGTACGGGCCGCATCGAGCGTCCATGCGCCGGAGACGAACGCAATACGGCCACGACGTGAACGCGATCCGACTCCGAGCGAACACGATCGGGCCCGTTCCCCCCTCCGGGTTACTCGGCGTATCGACCCTATCCGGGGCAACCCCGGAGTCAGTCGCCGGTCACCCTCACCACTAAACGAGCAAACCTCGTACTGCCCGGTATGGCTCGACCTAGCATGCGAACCACGGGACCGCTTTCCCGCACCATTCGGAGTCGCCCCCATGAACCCTCATCGCAAGATCCGTTCGTCGCCCGGTCCGAATCCAGGCCTGAGCAAGCAGGTGCAGGGCGGACTGAGTGCCGCCGCTCTCGTGCTCCTCCCCCTGCTCGCCATCGGCGGAAGTGACGGATTCCGCGCCGCGCTCGACTTCACCACCGGAGTTCTCTCCCTGGTATCACTCACGGCCTCGGTCGCCTGGGGTCTGATAGCCACCGACCGATTGCTGCTCTCCACCCGCCACCGGCTGCTCGCCCAGGGCATCCACCGGGCAACCGCGGTTGCCTCACTCGGTTTTCTCCTGTTGCACGGCACGGTCAAGGTCTCGCTCGGGCACGTCGAGCTGCTCGGCGCACTGATCCCGTTCGGCCTCGGTGTCACCGGTACGTCCGGCCTCATCGGTTTCGGTTCCCTCGCCGGACTGCTGATGGTGATCGCCGGCTCGACGGGCGCCGCGCGCAGCGCGCTCGCGGGCAACATCCGGACCGCCGCCCGCTGGCGGGCCCTGCACATGCTCGCGTACCCCGCATGGTGCTCGGCGCTGGTGCACGGCCTCTACACGGGTCGCCCCGCGGCCACCTGGGTGGTCGTCATGTACTGCCTCGCCCTGACCGGTGTCGCCACCGCCGTCGCCCTGCGGCTGCTGCCGCCCCAGACGCAGCGGCGCATCGCCGAGCGGCTCATCGCCCTGGTGGGGTCCGGCGGCCGCCCTGCCGAGGCCCCCGAGCAGGCGCTGCGCGACCTGTCGGTCGCTCCTCTGCCCGGCACCTCGGCCGACGCGTCGCAGCCCCAGTACGAGCGCGAGTTCCCGCGGCGGCGTCCGGCCGGCCCGGACGAACCACTGGGCAGGCCGATCGGTCAGCCGCTCGGGGCCCCCATGGGGCAGCCACTGGCCCCGCCGCGCGGAGAGCCCCGGCGCATCGCCGCTCCCGCCCCGCCCCTCTACGAGGCGGCACCGCCCCCGTCCGCCGAGCCTGCCGCGACCGCGGGCGCCTTCTCCGGAGCCGCCCCGGTCGCCGGCGGGCCGCTGTCCGGCGAAGGGCCCGGCACCGGGATCTCCGCCGCCTACCGCGCCGTCTCCCTGGCGGGTGAGACCGCTTCCCGTACGGCACGAGCAGCGGCCCGTACGCCAGGGGCGGCACCTGCGCCCTCGGGCGAGATCCCCCTCGCCGAGCGCATCCCCATGACCGAGGAGCTCCCCGTGGTGGACGAATCCGGTCCCCGCCCCGAGTTCTGGCCGACACCTTCCCCGCCGCCCCCCGGACAGGCGTTCCCCCCGCCGGCCGCGTCCACGCGATACGAGACGGGCGTCCCCTACGAGACCGGCCCCACGCCCCTGTACGCCGACCCGTACGACCCGGGGTCGGCGTCCGCGTACGGCAGCGGCGCCGCCACCGGCGGCTACGACGGCGTGACACCTACCTCCCCGCTTCCCCGCCCGCTCGACGACACCCAGCCGTCGCCCGGCCCCCTCTATCCGCCCCCGGCCGGGGAACCCTGGAACGCACCCGCAGGAGACCGACCGTGAACACCCCCCTCCCCGACGTCCCCGAAGTCCGCGTCGTCGGCCTCCCCCAGCTGACCCAGGGCTTCGATCTGGTCGAGCGCCTCGACCTCTCCATGCACCTGAAGGTGCACGGACCGCTCGAACCCGTGACCGGAGAGCTGCTCGCCCAGCTCGCCGAGGGCATATCCCTGCGGGGGCGCGGCGGCGCCGGCTTCCCCTTCGGCCAGAAACTGCGGGCCGTGGCCAAGGCGTCGATCCGGCGCGGGGTGCGGCCCGTCGTCGTGATCAACGGCAGTGAGGGCGAGCCGGCCTGCCGCAAGGACACCGTTCTGCTCAACCGGGCGCCGCATCTCATCCTCGACGGCGCCCTGCTGGCGGCCGAGGCGCTGGGCGCCCGCACGCTGATCGTGGCGGTGACCCGTAACTCCACGGAGATCTCCATGCGCGCGGCTCTCGCCGAACGGGGACTGTCGGACCGGCGCGGCCAGCAGCTGCGCGCGCGGGTGCAGCGCAACCCCGAGCGCATGGTCTCCGGGGAGGCATCAGCGGTCATCCGGGCCATCGGCGGCGGCCCCGCGCTGCCCCCGGGCCGCCGCGAGCGAGCATCGGACTCGGGCGTCGCCGGGGCGCCGACGCTCCTGTCGAACGCGGAGACGTTCGCGCAGCTGGCCATCGCCGCCCGTATCGGCGCGCGCCGGTACAGCCACACGGGCCTGGAGAACGAGCCGGGCACAGTGATGCTGACGGTCTCCGGTGCGGTCGCGCGCCCCATGGTCATCGAAGTGCCGACCGGTGTGCCGATGCGATACGTGCTCCAGCTCGCGGGCGCTCCGCCGGTCCCCCAGGGTGTGCTGACCGGTGGCTACCACGGCAACTGGATCGACGCCGCCGCCACGCACGATGCCGTGATCTCGCGGGAGTCGCTGGCCAACGTGGGCGGCTCGCTGGGCGCTGGTGCGATCCTGCCGATCGGCCCGGACACCTGCCCCCTCGGTGAGGCGCAGCGCGTGGCCAACTGGCTCGCGGCCGAGACGGCCGGCCAGTGCGGTCCCTGCAAGCTTGGTCTGCCGGCGGCTGCGGGCGGACTGTCCGACGTGATCAACGGCGGCGGACCGGCCGCCCTGGAGGCGCTGCGCGAGGTGACGCAGGCGGTGAAGGGGCGTGGCGCCTGCAAGCACCCCGACGGCTCGGCACGCTTCTTCGCCTCGACCCTGTCGGCGTTCACGGACGACCTCGCCGCGCACGTCCTGCACGGCGGCTGCGGCCGCGAGACGATCGGGGTGCTGCCGCTGCCCGTTCCCGGCTACCAGGACGCGGAGGAGTCCATCCCGAGCGGTGAGAAGCTCGCCGTGGACTGGACGCTCTGCCAGGGCCACGGGATCTGCGCGGAGATCGTCCCCGAGCTGATCCGCATGGGCGCCGACGGGTACCCCTCGGTGGCCGAGGCCTCGGTGCCGATGCACCTGCGCGGGCGTGCACAGCGTGCGGTGCGCCGCTGCCCGGCGCTCGCGCTCCGCATCGAGCAGGCGCCGTCCGAGCGCCCGGCGTTGCCGAGCAGCAACCGCAAGGCCCTTGGCAGCGGCCGGGGTTGACGGGAGACGCAGAAGAGGACCATCCGGATCGGATGGCCCTCTTCTTCTGCTCTTACCGAGCTGCTGTGGAGCTAAGGAGAATTGAACTCCTGACCTCTTGCATGCCATGCAAGCGCTCTACCAACTGAGCTATAGCCCCTTGCTGTGCGCCGCCCCGTTCCGGGTTCCCCCGCGGCGACAGAGAGAACATTACACGGTCACCCCGGTGGTCCACCAAATCGTTTCCGGTCCGCACACCCTTGACCGCACATGTCCGGTTAAACCCGGACAAGCGGGGTCAGGCCGTCGCAGGCAGGCTCAGGCCGTGGCGAACGAGTAGAACCGTTTCAGGGTGCAGTGCTCGTCGAGCAGCCGGCCGTAGATCGGCTCCCCTTCGAGCTCACGGTACGTCTCGATGGGGTCGCCTTTTATGATCAGCGCCCGCGCGCACTCCTCGCACCAGTACTGGTACTCGGGGTTGACGGGGTCCATGTCGCGGACGATCGGCGTGCCGCTGCCGCACCAGTCGCATTTCCGCCTGTGTGCACCCATCATTCAGCTCCAGCTGTGGCCGCAGGCCGTGCACACGTACGAGATACCTCCGTTGTCGCCGAGCACTTGGGCGACATGGGGCGAACCGCACGAGGGGCAGCTGAGGCGAGCTCTGGCCTCTGCAGCGGCGAGCAGGTCATCATCCTCCTCGAGGCTGCTACCGGGCATCGCCTCTCCCTCCCGTCCGGGCCGTCGTCCCCTCCGGCCGTCCCGATTCTGCCATGGCCCCGCAAGGGGGTCAGCGCTGTCGGCGGGACGAGACCGGGGTAACGCAAAATCCCGCCCCCTGCGGGGACGGGATCCTGATGTTGAAGCTTGTGGAGCTAAGGAGAATTGAACTCCTGACCTCTTGCATGCCATGCAAGCGCTCTACCAACTGAGCTATAGCCCCTTGTGTTCTTCGCGCTCCGCGCTGCGAACAAGAAGAACCTTAGCCTGTGACCAGCCGGAAAGTGAAATCCGGCCGGTCCCGGGCCTGCGCGCGACCTGCCGGCGGCCGCCCGCGGCCTGCCGGCAGTCCCGAACGGCGTCAGTCGTCGTCGCCGAGGACCGGCTCGGGGAGCGTGCCCGCGTTGTGCTCCAGCAGCCGCCAGCCGCGGGCACCTTCGCCCAGCACGGACCAGCAGCAGTTGGAGAGGCCACCCAGGCTCTCCCAGTGACGCGCCTCCAGGCCGAGCAGCCGGCCGATGGTGGTGCGGATCGTGCCGCCGTGGCTCACCACGACGAGCGTGCCGCCCGAGGGGAGCTTCTCGGTGTGCCCCAGCACGAAGGGCGCCGCGCGGTCGGCGACCTCGGTCTCCAGCTCGCCGCCGCCGCGACGCACGGGCTCACCGCGCTTCCAGGCCGCGTACTGCTCGCCGTACTGCCCGATGATCTCGTCGTGGGTCAGCCCCTGCCAGACGCCCGCATAGGTCTCCCGCAGGGCGGCATCGAAGGTGATGTCGTGTCCCGTGATCGCGGAGAGCTGGCGGGCCGTGGCGACCGCCCGCTTCAGGTCGGACGCGATGATCGCGTCCGGCTTCAGCGAGGCCAGCAGCCGCGCGGACCGACGGGCCTGACCGACGCCGGTCTCGGTCAGCTCGATGTCCGTGGAGCCCTGGAAGCGGCGCTCCAGATTCCATGCGGTCTGGCCGTGCCGCCACAGGACGATGCGGCGGCCCCTGCCGGGACCCGTGTCGGTGACGCTCAGCTCAGCTCACCGTCCGTCCCGCTGCCGTCCCCGACGAGCCGGGCGTGTTCCTCGGCCTTGCCGCGGGTCTTGACGGCGTCCTCGGGCAGCGGCAGCTCGGGGCAGTCCTTCCAGAGCCGCTCGAGGGCGTAGAACACACGCTCCTCGCTGTGCTGGACGTGCACGACGATGTCGACGTAGTCGAGCAGGATCCAGCGCGCGTCGCGGTCGCCCTCACGGCGCACCGGCTTGGCGCCGAGCTCCTTCAGGAGCTTCTCCTCGATCTCGTCGACGATCGACTTGACCTGGCGGTCGCTGGGGGCGGAGGCGAGCAGAAAGGCATCCGTGATCGACAGCACGTCGCTGACGTCGTACGCGATGATGTCGTGCGCGAGCTTGTCCGCTGCCGCCTGGGCGGCGACATTGATGAGCTCGATGGAACGGTCCGTGGCGGTCACATGCAGGCTTTCGTCGGCGGTCAAGACCCCTCCAGGGTCTCACGGACCGCCGACAGCCCACGCAGTGATTGTCCCGGCGCCCCTCGGAGCGCCGGGACACGTGTGCCGGCCGGCCCTGTGGTCAGCGCTTGACCTTGTAGTCCTGGCCGAGGATGACGGTGACGTCTGCGTTCGACGCCGCCTTGCCCTTCGCGACCGCGCTCTCGGGCAGCCCGAGGGTCTTGGCGACCTCCACGGCCTTCGCCTTCTGGGCCTCGTCACCGTAGGTGACCTTTGAGGAGGACGCGGTGTCCGCCTTGCCCGCGTCGACGAAGGCGTAGCCGCCGTTGACCAGGGCGATCCTGGCGGTTTCGGTGGCGTCGCCGTTCCCGGAGGCGTTCCGTACGCCGACCCGTACCGCCGCGCCCTGCTCAGGAGCGCTGACCTTGCCGCCCAGGATGTCCTTGACGACGCTGTCGCTCGCAGCCTGGCTGAGCGTGCCGTCCTGCTGGACGGGCAGCAGGGCGGTCTTGTAGTCGCCGCCCTTGGCGTACTCGGACAGCTTGGCGAGCGAGGCGCCCAGGTCCTTCTCGGGCAGCGAGGGGTCCAGGATCTGCGCCAGGGTCTCGATGGTCACCGTCGCGCCCTTCGGATCGCTCGAGACCTTCCGCAGTACCCCGTACATCACCTGGCCGAAGCGCTGCAGCTGCTCGGCCTCGGCCTCGCCGGAGGCACGGTAGGTGGCGTAGCCGACGGCCATCCGGCCGTTGAGTGTCTGGTTCTCGCCCTTCTTCACCAGCGGCGGCTCGCCCTTCTTTGCAGGAGGGACCTCGGTGTTGGTGTTGATGTCGATGCCGCCGACGAGTTCGACGAGGTTCTCCAGATAGGGGGTGTCGAGGCGCCAGGTGCCGGTGATCTTGGTCCCGAGCAGGGTGCCGATCGACTCGCGGGTGCCGGTGGACCCGTCCTCGTCGACGGACTTGCCGAGGGTCGTGGCGACGCCCTCGTCGTCGGCGACGGAGAGCGAGTTCGGGAGCAGGACCGTGGTGCCCTGCTTGGTGGTCTCGTTGTCGACGAGGAGGACGGTGGAGGTGCCGCCCTGTTTGGTGTTGTGCAGATGGACCACGATGACGTCTCGCTTCTGCGCCCCCGTGGCGGTGTTCTGCTTGGTGCCGGAGCTGGAGGTGCCGGGCAGTGCACCCGTGTACCAGAGGTAGCCGACGCCGCCCACGGCCGCGAGGGCCAGGACGACGACGAGGGCGACGACCCGGTTGCGGCCTCGGCGCCTGGCCTCCTCGCGGCGTTCGGACCGGCTCTCGGTGAACTTGAGCCAGTCGATGACGTCCTCGGAGTCCTCGTCCGGCTCCTCGATGAACGAGAACTGCTCGGTCCCGTACTCGCGCTGCTCGCGGTCCCTGGCCGCGCCGTCGCGGCCCGGGCCCTCCGGGGCGGGGCGACGCTGGCCCGGTACGGAAGCGGGGCCCTGCGGGCCCCGGGGGCCCGCCTGGGGCTGGGCCGGCTGCGGCGGGATGCTCCACTGCTGCGTGGTGTCGACGGCGGCCTGCCGGCCAGTGTCGTAGCTGTCGTAGCCGTAGCCCTGCTGGGGCTGCTGGTGCCTTGGGGGGCCCTGCTGCGCGTACGGGTCGTACCCCTGGGGCTGCTGCGGCTGGGCGTACGGGTCGTATCCGTAGCCCTGATCCTGACCGCCCTGGCCTTGGTTCTGGCCGTGCGGGTGCCCAGGCCGACGGCCTTGCTGCTGCTGTTGCTGATGCTGATGCTGCTGCCGCTGCTGCGGCGGGTACGGGCCGTAACCCTGAGGCTGCTGAGAGTGGTGGGGCTGCTGGTAGACGGGCCGCCCGTACTCGTCGTAGCCGATGATCTGTGGCTGCTGCGAGTAGTACGGGTCGTACGGGTTCTGCTGGTCGTTCACCGGTGCCCCTCTCCGTGGCTCAGTCGCCGCGGTACAACTGGCGCTTGTCGATGTAGCGCACCACACCGTCCGGCACCAGATACCAGACGGGGTCGCCCTGCGCGACCCTCGCCCGGCAGTCGGTGGACGAGATCGCCAGGGCCGGCACCTCCACCAGGGAGACACCGCCCTTGGGCAGCCCGTCGTCCGTCAGGTCGTGGCCGGGCCGGGTGACACCGATGAAGTGGGCGAGCGAGAAGAGCTCTTCGGCGTCCCGCCAGGTGAGGATCTGCGCGAGCGCGTCGGCTCCCGTGATGAAGAACAGATCCGAGTCGCGGTTGAGGGCCCGCAGGTCCCGCAGGGTGTCGATGGTGTACGTCGGGCCGCCGCGGTCGATGTCGATGCGGCTGACCGAGAACTGCGGGTTGGACGCCGTGGCGATGACCGTCATCAGATAGCGGTCCTCGGCCGGAGATACCGCCTTGTGGCTCTTCTGCCACGGCTGCCCGGTCGGTACGAACACCACCTCGTCGAGGTGGAACAGGGCGGCCACCTCACTGGCGGCCACCAGGTGTCCATGGTGGATCGGGTCGAATGTCCCGCCCATGACGCCGAGTCGGCGCTTGCCGCCCCTCGTAGGCAGTTCCTGCTGTCCCATGCCCATGCGTGCAGAGCCTACTGGCACGGCTGTCCGACCCGTATCAGCGGTCGCGGTTGAAGCGGGTGGTGATCCACAGCATCAGGAGCAGCGCGCCGAGGGCGCCGAAACCGGTGAGGTAGGGGCTGAGGCTTTCGTGGTTGCCGCCGTGCTCGCTGCTCTCGGCGAGAGAGACCAGGTTGGCGGCGGTGCTGGCGAGGCTCATCTTCTGCAGGACCTTATCGATCGGGAGTCGGAGCGGAGACTTCGCGCACATCGTATGCGGGAGGTGCGGGCACGCTCACGCCGACTCAGTCGTTGTCGCTTTCGCGAGCTTCGGTGGCGAGAGCGTGTGCGCGGCGCCGACGGAGTTATCCACAGGCCCCCACGGCGCGGCAACCCCAGCACCTACTCTGGGGTCTGTCAGGGGGACGGGTCAGAACGCGTAAGGATCAGGGGGCATCCGATGACCGACAGCAGTTCCGAGAACGTGCCGAGCAGGCAGCGCAAACGCTTCCCGGACATCTCCTCCCGGGCGTACGAGCATCCCGCGGACCGCTCCGCGCTGGTCGCCCTGCGCAAGCTCACGGGCTTCGACACCGTCTTCAAGGCGCTGAGCGGTCTGCTGCCCGAGCGCAGCCTGCGACTGCTCTTCCTGTCGGACTCCGTACGGGTGAGCGACGCCCAGTTCGCGCACCTCAACGCCATGCTGCGCGACGCCTGTTACATCCTGGACCTGGAGAAGGTCCCGCCGATGTACGTCATGCAGGACCCCAAGCCCAATGCGATGTGCATCGGGCTGGACGAGCCGATCATCGTCGTCACCACCGGGCTCGTGGAGCTGCTCGACGAGGAGGAGATGCGGGCGGTCGTCGGCCACGAGGTGGGGCACGCCCTGTCCGGCCACTCGGTCTACCGCACGATCCTGCTCTTCCTCACGAATCTGGCGCTCAAGGTCGCCTGGATCCCTCTCGGCAATGTCGCGATCATGGCGATCGTGACCGCCCTGCGCGAGTGGTTCCGCAAGTCGGAGCTCTCCGCGGACCGGGCCGGACTGCTGGTCGGCCAGGATCTTCAGGCGTCGATGCGCGGCCTGATGAAGATCGCCGGTGGCAACCATCTGCACGAGATGAACGTGGACGCGTTCCTTGAGCAGGCCGAGGAGTACGAGGCAGGGGGCGATCTGCGGGACTCCGTGCTGAAGATCCTCAATGTCCTGCCGCGCACGCATCCCTTCACCACGGTGCGCGCGGCCGAGCTGAAGAAGTGGGCCGCGAGCCGCGACTACCAGCGGATCATGGACGGCCACTACGCGCGCCGCACGGAGGACAAGGACACCTCGGTCACGGACTCCTTCCGCGAGTCGGCGTCGCACTACGCGGACTCGGTGCGGACCAGCAAGGATCCGCTGATGAAGCTGGTCGGGGACATAGCCGGCGGCGCCGGTGACCTGGGCGGCCGGCTGCGTGACAAGTTCACGGGCACGAGCGGCTCGGCCGGTGGTGCGGACCGCAACGGCGACAAGGGCGGCGGAGGTCAGGGCAAGGGCTGAGCGTCGGGGGCGAGGACGCCGCAGAGCGCCGCGGCGGTCCGGTCCGTCTCGTACGGGTCGGTGCCAGCCGGGCCATCGGCGGTGGCCCGCCGGCCGGCCAGCAGCGGCTGCAGGGAATCGGAGGGGTCGGCCGAGCAGGCCATCGGTCCGGCCTGCACGTAGCTGAAGAGCAGCTCGGCGCGGTGGGTGCGCAGATCGTCGCGGTCGAAGCGGAAGTGCAGCTCGCGGCGGACGGTGAACAGGGAGGCGTCATCCGCGTGCTGCTCGCCCGCGGAGGCGGTGGGGGGATCCGGTCCGGCCACGGCTCCCGCTGCGGCGGGACGGAGCGCGTAGGTGAAGGTGTGGTCCGAGATCACCTCGAGGGCGTTGGGGCCGGCGTCACGGACTTGCAGCGTGCCCTGGACCCGCACCTCGGGGTCGGCGAGGGCGACTTGTGCAGGGTCGAAGCGCACCAGCCAGCCGGTGGCCGCGTGCCGGCCGTCGTTCGCCGGGGCGGCGAGGGACTGGTCGAACTGCTGCAGCTGGTCCGGGTCGAGGAGCACCCGTACGGGCCGTGCCGCGGCGCCGCTGAGCACATCGGGGTCGAGCGAGGACTCCACGAGGTAGTCCTTGGCGATGGTCAGCGCCGTCATGACCTGGCTCTCCGAGAAGTTCTTGGTGCGCACGGCGGCCGGGAGGGTGATTCCGGCGGCTCCTGGACGGAACTGGACGGCGGGGCTGTCTGCGTACAGCTCGGCGGGCTCCCCGCCGGGCACGGTGCCCTGGGGTGCCAGGGGTACGACCGTGCTCCGCAAGGGGCCTGCGGGCTGGGCGGGCGGCGGCTGGTTGGGGTGGCGGACGCCCATGTAGATCGCGGTGCCGAAGGCGAGGGCGATCAGCAGGACCAGCAGGAAGGCCTGCTTCGACCCGGTTCCCGCGCTCCAGCCGGGGCGGGTGCGGACGGCCCTGGCGTGGTCGCCCATGCGCTCCTCGGCGGAGTACTCCTGGAGGCGGGCAGCGCGGACGAACGATTCGTCGAAGACGACGGACCGGTACTCGTCCTCACCTCCGCCGGGGAGCCCCTCGGGTGTCCCCTCAGGTGGGTCTCCACGCCCTGCCATACCTTCAGGTTAGGTCGGGAGAAGCCCACGTAAACGCGGTGCTGCGCGACAAGTTCTGACAAGGTCCTACGGACTCCGTCAGGGGGTGCGGGGCACGGCGGAGACGGGTGGTGCGGAGTACTCCGCGGAGGCGGAGGGGCTGGTCACACGGTCCGGAGCGGGTGTCCCGGAAGGGACGTCGACGCCCGTCGTGGCGGGTGGAGGAACGGTGTCCTGGCGGTTGGCCGACGCGCCACGGTAGACGGCGGTGAAGGCGAGGGCGACCATGCCGATGCCCATCACGAGGGCGAGCACCCAGGCGACCGGGCGATGCCAGCGGGCGGCGCCGCGGTAAGGGCGCAGGGAGCCGCCGTGCGGGTAGGGGTCCAGGTACCGCCCGGCGCGGTCCTCGGGGTCGTACTCGTCGTACGGGCGGTCGCTGCCGTACTCACCGCCCGGGCCGTAGCCGTCCTCGTAGAGCTCGTCGTCCGCGGGACCGGCTCCGGCACGGGCGCGGGCGGCTTCGGCCTCGGCGCGCGCCTGAGCGGCCGCCAGCAGCCGCTCGACGGCGGTCGGCTCATGGATCGCGGCGGCCCGTACGAAGTCCTCGTCGAACACCACGGAGGCGAAGTCCTTGTCGGCGCCTCCGCGGTCGTCGTCGGGCTCCCAGCCGTCCGGGAACGGCCTGCCCCCCACGTCGTCCGGCACGCCTTTCAGAGTAGACCTGGGCGTGGGTTTTGGGCAGGGAGTGCGGGCAACTGCCCGCACTCCTCGCTCACCGAGTGTGACCGTCGCCGGTGACGATGTACTTCGTCGAGGTCAGCTCCGGGAGGCCCATCGGGCCGCGGGCGTGCAGCTTCTGCGTGGAGATACCGATCTCGGCACCGAAACCGAACTGGCCCCCGTCGGTGAAACGGGTGGACGCATTGACGGCGACCGTCGTGGAGTCGACCAGTTGGGTGAAACGGCGGGCTGCGGCCTGGGAGGTGGTGACGATGGCCTCCGTGTGACCGGAGGACCAGAGGCGGATGTGCTCAACGGCCTTGTCGAGGGAGTCGACGACGGCGGCGGCGATGTCGTAGGAGAGGTACTCGGTCTCCCAGTCCTCGGTCGTGGCGGCCACGACGGTGACCTTGGAGCCCTCGGCGTGGGCCAGGGTCCGCTCGTCGGCGTGGACGGTGACGCCGGCCTCGGCGAGGGCGTCCAGGGCACGGGGCAGGAAGGCGGCGGCGATGTCCTGGTGGACGAGAAGGGTCTCGGCCGCGTTGCAGACGCTGGGCCGCTGGGCCTTGGAGTTGATCAGGATGTCGACGGCCATGTCGAGGTCGGCCTGGGCGTCGACGTAGACGTGGCAGTTGCCGGTGCCGGTCTCGATGACCGGGACGGTGGACTCCTCGACGACCGTGCGGATGAGGGAGGCGCCGCCGCGCGGGATGAGGACGTCGACGAGGCCGCGGGCGCGCATCAGTTCGCGCACCGAGTCGCGGCTCTCGCCGGGGACGAGTTGCACGGCGTCGGCGGGCAGCCCGGCTCCGCCGACCGCGTCGCGCAGGACCCTCACCAGGGCGGTGTTGGACGAGTAGGCGGAGGCGGAGCCACGGAGCAGAACGGCGTTCCCGGACTTCAGGCAGAGGGCGGCGGCGTCCACCGTGACGTTCGGTCGGGCCTCGTAGATGATGCCGACGACGCCGAGCGGGACGCGGACCTGGCGCAGGTCGATGCCGTTGGGGAGGGTCGAGCCTCGGACGACCTCGCCGACGGGGTCGGGCAGTGCGGCGACGTCACGCACGTCGGCGGCGATGTCCCGGACCCGCTGCGGGGTGAGGCTTAGCCTGTCGATGATCCCCTCGCTGGTGCCGGCCTCGCGGGCACGGGCGATGTCCTCGGCGTTGGCCTCGACGATCTCGGCCGTGCGGACCTCGAGGGCGTCGGCGATCGCCAGCAGGGCGTCGTCCTTCACCGAGCGCGGGAGTGGCGCGATCTCGGCGGCGGCCGCGCGGGCCCGGTAGGCGGCCTGGGCGACCGGGGAAAGATTGTCGTACGGCGAGAGCGAGGTCATGTCCGCAGGGTAATGCGCGGCCAGCGGGCATCCCGCGCGTATTCCGCACTGCGAGACGCGGTACGAACGGTGCGAGACGCGGCGCCGGACGCGAACGAGGCCCTGCGAGAAGGCACGGGCCCCGGTACGGGACCGGGACCCGTGCGCGCGAGGGCCGGCGAAACCGTCGGCGAAAGCCTCAGAAGGGGTGAACGCCGACGGGGGCCGCGGGCGGCGGGCCGTAGCCCTCCGCGATGCGCTGGTGGTACGTCTCGCGGTCGATGACCTCCAGCCCGACGATCTCCCACGGCGGCAGGTTGGCACTGGTGCGGTGCTCGCCCCACAGCCGCAGGGCCACCGCGGCGGCGTCGTGCAGGTCCCGGGCCTCTTCCCAGTAGCGGATCTCGGCGTGATCGTTGGCGTACCGGCTGGTCAGCAGGAACGGGTGGTCGTGCGCGAGCTGTTCGAGTCCGCGCCTGACCTCCTTCAGCGGGGCCTCAGCACCCGAGACGCAGAGGGTGATGTGCCAGAGCTTGGACACTGTGCGGTCCCTGGCGCAGGTCTCCGGGTGCAGGCTCGCCGCGCGCTCGCCCGCACCGTCGGCGCGGGTGTCGGTGCCGGCCGTGCCGGTCGTGCCGGTGGCACGGGCCGTGTCGTCGTCGCGCTCGTCGTCGAAGTCGTCGTCGAAGTCGGGCCCCGCCTCCACGCTGGTGAGGGCCCGCTGCTCCCCCACGGCCCTGCGGGTGCGGGACGTGCCCCCTGTCCCTCGGGGCGCCGCCCCCGGGCGCGCTCGTCTCACCGGCGGCCTCCTGTTGATGCGTTGTGGTGCTGAACCCCGCCTTGTCCCGTGACAAAGTCCCCCTGACAAAGTTGACCAGTCCCGGGCCGGTGGCGGGGCGGTTTTGGTAAAGGTCCCTGCCTGAAGGCAGGAGTTTCAGCCGTTTCAGGGGTCGGTCAGGGCTGCAGGACGACGAGATCGTCTCTGTGTACGACCTCGCGCTCGTAGGCGGGACCGAGCTCCTTGGCCAGTTCGCGGGTGGAGCGGCCGAGGAGTTGCGGGATCTCCTTCGCGTCGAAGTTGACGAGCCCGCGGGCGACGGCGCGGCCCTCGGAGTCGCGCAGTTCCACCGGGTCCCCGGCACTGAACTCGCCCTCGACCGCGGCGATTCCGGCGGGAAGCAGCGACTTCCGGCCCTGGACGACGGCGTGCACGGCCCCGTCGTCCAGGGTCAGCGAGCCCTGCGGGGTCGAGGCGTGCTGGAGCCACAGCAGCCGGTCGGCCGAGCGGCGGCCGGTCCGGCGGAAGTAGGTGCCCGTGTCGCGTCCGGCGAGGGCGTCGGCGGCCCTGCTGGCAGAGGTGAGGACGACGGGGACGCCCGCGGCCGCCGCGATCCGGGCGGCCTCGACCTTGGTGACCATGCCGCCGGTGCCGACGCCCGCCTTGCCCGCCGAGCCGATTTCCACGCCCGCCAGGTCCTGCGGCCCACGGACCTCCAGGATCCGGGAGGTTCCGGGCTTGCTCGGGTCGCCGTCGTAGAGGCCGTCCACGTCGGAGAGGAGGACGAGCAGATCGGCCCGTACGAGATGGGCGACGAGGGCGGCGAGCCGGTCGTTGTCGCCGAAGCGGATCTCGTCCGTGGCGACGGTGTCGTTCTCGTTGACGACCGGGACGGCGCCCATGGTGAGGAGCTGGTCGAGGGTGCGGTAGGCGTTGCGGTAGTGGGCGCGGCGGCTGGTGTCGTCGGTGGTGAGGAGCACCTGGCCGACGCGGACGCCGTAGCGGGCGAAGGAGGCGGTGTAGCGGGCGACGAGCAGGCCCTGCCCGACGCTGGCCGCTGCCTGCTGACGGGCCAGGTCCTTGGGCCTGCGGGCCAGGCCGAGCGGTGCGAGACCGGCGGCGATGGCGCCGCTGGAGACCAGCACTATCTCCTTCTCACCGCCGCTGCGGACCTTGGCGAGCACGTCGACGAGGGCGTCCACGCGGTCGGCGTCGAGGCCGCCCGCGGCCGTGGTGAGCGAGGACGAGCCGATCTTGACGACGACCCTGCGGGCTTCCGCCACGTACTGCCTTGCCACTGTCTGCCTTGCACCTGTCACAGGGGCGAATCTATGTCAGGCAGCGTCTTCGGTGCTCTCGCATTTCACCCGCTGGACAGCCCCGCGGACGCACCGCGGGCCGCCCGGCGGACGCGCCCGGGCCGTGCGGCGAACCACCCCGGCGGACGCACCGCCGGGCAGCCCGCCCCGGCTCACCCGCTGGACGGCCGGGACACCCGCAACAGGCCCGCCCGCAACCGGCCCAGGCCGTGTCCGGCGGCCACCCGCCTCAGACGCCGGGCCACGCGTCGCGCCACGCGCCGGGCGAGCGGGAGACGCGGCTCGATCCGCCGCCCGCCGATGCGCTCGGTCACGGTCACCTCGTACGCGGACAGGGGGATCCCGGCGTCCGGGTCGCCGAAGTGCGGATAAGCGAGATGGTCCCGGCCGCGGCGGCGCACCACCTCGGGCCGGCCGCCGTCGCGGACGAAGGCGAGGACGTCCCGCAGCAGATCCGGCCGGCCCAGGGCCGCGCAGGTGAGCCGCAGCCGCTCCTCCACCCGGAGCCGGCACGCCACGCCGGGAGTCCAGTAGGCGGCCATGAGCGGGGCGGCGAGCTCCGTCTTGTGACGGAGGTACTTCTCCGGCTGGCGCAGCACGATCGGGCCGAACTGCGGCAGCAGAGTGACCGTGAAGGGTCTGACCATCAGCTGGTCGCGGCGTACCCCCGGGGGCACGTGGGCGGCGATCAGCTTCATCAGTGCGGCGGCCGAGTCGAAGCGGGGCTCGTACCCGCCGGTCTTCGTCAGGTGTTTCCCGTCCTCGCGGCCGACCAGGTAATAGCACGTGTAGTCGGCGACGACGGAGACTCCCGCGCCCCGCAGATACGCCTCCATCGTGAACAGCGCGTCCTCGCCCGTGCGCAGGGACTCGTCGAACCTCATGCCGTGCCGTACGAGCAGCTCGCGCCGGAAGAGTTTCTGCGCGCTCAGCGTGAACTTGACGTTGGAGGTGTAGATGTCGGCCCGCTCCACGGTGCGGCCCCACATCGACTTGGCTGCGTTGCGGTTGACGCCGACGACCTTGCCGAGGACGACGTCCGTGCCTGCCCGGTCGCCCATCGCGACCAGGCGTTCCAGTGCTTCCTCGCCCAGGTGGTCGTCGGCGTCGAGGAAGAAGACGTAGCGGCCGCGGGCCATGGCCAGACCCCTGTTGCGCGGGCCGCTGGGGCCACCGGAGTTGGGCTGGCGCACCACCCGCATCGGCACCTTCGTCCGGGCCGCGAACTCCTCCAGGTACTCCCCTGTGCCGTCCGTCGAGCCGTCGTCGACGGCGACGATCTCGATCCTGGCGGGTCCCAGCGTCTGTGCCTCGACCGAGTCGAGGCACTTCACGAGATACGGCATCGCCTCGTAGGCGCCGATGATCACGCTGGCATCGGGACAGGCCCCGGCCCCGGCATCCGGAAGGGCCTCTGAAGTGGCTTCCGGAAAAGCCCCGGGAGCGGCCTCTGGAAGGGATCGGCTGTCGGACATCCGCACATGGTGCCCAGCGCATGTATCAGCGGTGTGACGGCACGCGCAACGGCCCGTAAGTCCGCCCCTGCCGGGGAGACTTACGGGCCGTTCGGCCGACCGGGCGGCCACCGGTGCGGTCAGCGGCCACGAACGTGGTTCAGCGGGCCACGGAACACACCGCTCAGCGGGCCGCCGTGGCCGTCGCTTCCGCGCCGTTGCCCTCGCTGTCGCCGCCTTCCACGGCGCCGTTGCCCTCGGCGCCGACGGTACCGGGTGCCTCGGAGTCCGACTCCCGGTCGAGCTCACCGATCGCCTGCGTCCCGATGCGCTGCGCCACACCGGCGTTGCGCGCCTCGGCCTTGGCCGTCAGCGCCCTTACCGCCGCGTTGAACTGCTCGATCGACGTGGGCTCGTCGGGCCCGAGCAGGTACTGCTTCAGTTCGCGGCGCGCCTCCGCCGGAGTGTCGGCGGCCGGGTCGGCCACGGCGGCGAGCAGCCGGTCGAGCTCCTCGGCACTGTTGGAGAGGATGACCGCTGCGCGTACGGCCGTGTTCTGCCGCTTGAACTCCTCCACGCCCAGCTCCGCCGAGTCCGTCACCGCGTACGGCTTGCCGCTCGCGATGAAGTCCGAGACGACGCTGGAGATGTCGGAGACCATGCCGTCGGACTCGTTGAAGCAGTCGTACAACTTGGGCTCGGAGCCCGTGACGACCCGGTGCTCCCACCAGCCGAAGGAGCGCCAGTACGCGCCGTTCCACTCGGCCCGGAGCGTCTTGATCTCGGCGAGCCGCTGGGGATCGGCGAGGGAGACCCGCGACTCCTCCGCCTCGTCGCCGCCCGCGCGCCCGGGCTTGGTCAGCTCGGCCAGCCGGGCCTCGACGCGAGCCAGTTCGGCGCGCGCGGCGGCCTGGCCGGACTGTGCGGCGGCGGCCTGCTCGGCCCAGCGCGGGTCGGTGGCGCGCTCGGCGGCGGCCTTCTGCACCATCGCCGTGATCCGCTCGTGGACGGCCAGGGCCTTCTTGTTGCGGATGCCGGTGAAGGGGTGCGGCTTGTAGATGACACGCACCGGCTGCTCGGCCTCGAGGAGCCGCCGGACGATGTTCTCGCCCGCGAGCAGCAGGGAGGTGTTGCCGGGGTTGTTGTCCCAGCCCTCCCAGGTGGGGGCGTACAGGATGGTCGGGATCGGGTTCTTGGGCGTCCCCGTCCAGGTCTTGATGGGAGCGAGCTGCGGGCGGCCCACCTCGACGATGTCGTCGTCACGGACGCCGACGTCGGCCAGCGCGTACCGGTCGCGCCCGGCCCGGCCCGCGGTCCACACCTCGTCGTACACCTTGGAGTAGGGGTTGACGCTGGCGAGCTTGTCGCTGTCGCCGTGGCCGATGAAGACGTGCTTCATGGTCGGGACGCGGAGCATGTGGATGTTCTTGCCGACGTTGGCCGGGTAGAGCGTGACACGGACCGTGTCGAGGTTCATCGCCATCAGGTGCTGGCCGCCGGGGACGCACAGGATCGGCACGGAGGTCTCGTTGAGCTTCGCGACGAGACTCCGCTCGCGCATGATGACGATCGGCCGGCCCTCGATCCCCTCCATCGACTCCAGCCACATGTTGACCTGGTACGCGGACTCGTCGGAGCCGGAGAAGTACAGGGCGACGGTGGGCTGGTACTCGCTCAGCCACTTCTGCACGGCCTTGAGCACCGCGGGCGCGGGCGGCACCCGGCGCTTGCGGCGCAGATACGGCACGAGGGCCGCTGTGTAGAGCAGGCCGAGGCCGATGGTGACGGCCGTGCCGACGTAGCCGACCAGGTAGTGCCCGGTCGCGGCCGCGATGATCACGCCTGCCACCGCCGGGATGTCGAGGTGCAGCATCTTCTCGCCGGAGCGGCGCAGCAGGGCGCGTGGCGGGGCGTCCGGGATGCGTACGGCGTTGAGGTCGACGTTACGGGTGACGACCGGCATCGTCCGGCGCAGCCTGATCAGGGTGGTCAGCGCACCGTGCGGGGCCTGCAGACCGTAGAAGAGCAGGAAGCAGGCGACCGCCGCGTAGAAGAGCGGCTGCTCGGCGAGGCCCTCGCGGGCGAGGAGCAGGATCAGCAGCAGCTGGCGGAGCAGGAAGCGGATCGGCAGACCGGCCCGGACCTTGTTGAGCCGGTTGACCAGGTAGCTGCCGCGCTGGTGCAGGAACCAGTCCGCGGCATAGGTCACGGCGGCGGCCGCCGCGAACATCCAGATGCTCGGGATCAGTGCGGCGATCATGACGCACGGGTAGCCCAGTCCCATCAGGACTGCCGCGGCCAGCTCGGACCGGCTGCCCACACGTGCCAGGCGAATGGCGGTCGAAATCACGTAGAACCTGCTCCAAAGGTGCCGGTTGATTCACGTTATGCGGGAAATGTGAAGGGGGAGCTTCACGAACTCGGGCCTCTGTATTCGCCGAGGCGACAACAGAGGCCCGAATTAGTTCATTAACGGAGGATTATTACACATCCCCCTGCCGGTCAAGAACGGACGCCAGCGCCTGCTCGAATCCGGAGGCCTCGCTCGCCTCGCGGGTCGGGTCCTGCTGGCGTACGTCGATGACATGGCCGGTGAGCTCGGAGAGCAGCACATCAAGCGAGGTACGGGCGACGGCCTCGGAGGAGAGCAGCGAACCGGCGGGCTCCTGGCCGAACGCCTTGGTGCGCATCGGCGTCGCGGTGCGCTCCGGATTGACGCAATTCACACGGATTCCGTCGGCCGCCCATTCGTCGGCAAGGGCCTGGGTGAGATTCACCATGGCCGCCTTGGTGGACGAGTAAAGGCTGTATTCGGCGCGGCCGCGGGTGTAGCTGGAAGAGGTGTAGAGAAGCAGCTGCCCCTTCGTCTCGGCCAGATACTTGTACGAAGCACGCGCAATCTGGACGGGCGCCAGGTAATTGACGTTCAGCGCTTCCTGGATCGTCGCGTTGTCGGTCTCGGCGAGCTTGCCGATGCGCAGCACGCCCGCGGTGTTGATGACGTAGTCGATACGGCCGCTCTCGCCGTACGCCTGCGACAGCGCGTCGTCCACGTGCTCCGGGTTCTCGACGTGGGTGCCCGTGGTGGAGCGGCCCAGGGCGTAGACCTTCGCGCCGTACCGCTCGGCGAGGGCGGCGATGTCCGCGCCGATGCCGTACGAGCCGCCGAAGACGACCAGGGTCTTGCCGGCGAGCAGCTCGCGGTAGGCGGCCTCGTCGGCCTGGCGCGGGGCGGCGGTGGAGGCGAGCTGGAAGAGCTTGTCGGCGATGAAGACGTCGACGGGCTGGGTGACCTTCATGTTGTACTCGTCACCCGCGACGACGTAGATCGGCACGTCGGGCAGGTACTTGAGCACGACGCTGCAGTCGTCGGTGGCCTGGAAGTTGGGGTCGCCCGCGGCGATCTCGTACGCCCTGCGGATCGTGGACAGCTTGAAGGCCTGCGGAGTCTGGCCGCGGCGCAGCCGGGAGCGGTCCGGGATCTCGGTGATGAACTCGCCGTCCTCGCCGTGGGTGCGGGTCACGATGATCGTGTCCGCGGAGGGGATGGCGACGTCGACGGCCTGGTAGCGCTCCAGGGCGGTGACACAGTCCGCGATCACTCGCTGTGACAGAAGCGGACGCACCGCGTCATGGAAGAGGACATTGGCGTCCTCGCCCTCCGCGAGGCCTTCGCTGAGGGCGGCGATGGCGCGCTCGGTCGTCTCGTTGCGAGTCGCTCCGCCCTCGATGACCCTGCTGACCTTGGTCAGTCCCGCCTTGGCGATGATCTTCTCGACGTCGGGCACAAAGCCCGGTGCCATCAGCACGATCACGTCGTCGATGGTCTCGGCCTGTTCGAAGATCGTCAGCGTGTGCTCGATGACGGCCTTGCCGGCGATCTTCAGCAGCTGCTTCGGGATCGCGAGTCCCACGCGCTGGCCGGTACCACCGGCGAGCACGACTGCTGTGGTGCGGGGCTTGGCTTCGTGCGGCACGGACACAGACGACCTCTACCTTGCGATGACTGGGGGACGGTGTGATGGTCGCACTCTCCGTGACCGTCCCGCAAGGTGGACATCGGACCCTCCACACCCTCTCGAAACCGTCTGTTCACCGGGTGGCCAGGGGTGTTGGCTAGTGCCCGCCGACCCGCCGGGGTGATTGACACCACAGATGTACGAGGCCGCCCCGGAAGGTCCGTCACGCCCGCGTCACTGGTCGGCGACGTCCAGTGCGAGGGCGTTCTGCTGGTCGTATACGAGTTTCGCCGAGACCAGGAGCTGGCGGCGGCCACGGACCCTGCGCAGGGCCCGCCGGAGCTGGACGAACGAGCGCGGCCGCTGCACCAGCACCGGCGGATACGTGAAGACCGTCCCCTTCACGACCACGTCGTCGACGACCCTGCCGATGCGGACCGGCTCCGCGTCCGTGGCGTACCGCAGCCACAGCTCCCAGCGCTCCTTGTCGGCGCGGCGGCGCTCGGCCACCGCTGGGACGGACAGGGTGCAGCGGAAGCCGTGCGCGCCGTCCCGGACGCCGGGGAACTCCAGCTCGGCGGGCTCCGAACTACGGCGGCGGAGCAGAAGGACGGGGTGGTCGCCGAGTGCTCCGCGCTCCCCAGGGCCGTAGAAGCGTCCGGACACGGTGATGCTCCGGCCCGCGACGGCGATGTCGCCGGCCTCGGCGTGGACGGGCCGCACCCAGGAGCGCAGGGCGAGCAGGTTCGCGGGCGTACGGATATAGGGGACGACGTGACGGATGCCGCTGCCGGGCGCGATGCGCCGGGACGCGTTCATCGATCCGCGCTGGTCGACCGCGCGGGCGAGGATGCCCACGCGCAGGCCCGAGGAGGGCTGGTCGGCGTGGCAGATCCAGCCACCGTCGGCAAAGTCCTCGTCCGCGGGGACGGTTGCCGTTCCGTCAGCCCGGAACGGGAAGACACGGTCCTCCGCCTTCCCGCCCGCATGCTCGCAGACCAGGCGCAGTCCGGGGTGGGTGACCGCCGCCGCGTCAGGGGCGACCAGGGTGACGGTGAGACTGCCGTCGGCTTCGGCGACGCAGTCCGCGACGGGCGTGAAGGCGGGGGCCTCGGCAGAGCCGGCGGGCCCGGCAGAGCCGGCGGGCCCGGCCGACGCGGACTCGGCCGGGACGGCAGGCCCGGCGGAGACGTCGCGACGGACCATGGCGTCTGCTTCGGACCCGGCACCAGCGGCCGTGTCGCCGCCCCCGGCCGCCGCGCCGTCCCCCGCCGCGCCGCCGTCGTCGGCCACCCCGCCGGTGCGGGTCGCCGCGCCCAGTTCGGCGAAGAGCTCCTCGTACCGCTTGGCCACCGGGCCCGGGTCGAAGCGTCGCGCGTGCTCTCGGGCGGCCGCCCCCATACGGCGGCGCAACTCCTCGTCGTCGATGAGCCGGAGAAGTGCCGCGGCGATGGCATCGATGTCACCCACGGGGACGAGCAGCCCGTCGACGCCGTCCTCGACGATCTCGCGGGGGCCGTAGTCGCAGTCGGTGCTCACCACGGGCAGCCCGCAGCGCATCGCCTCGACGAGTGTCATGCCGAAGGACTCATGGCGGGACGTGGACACGGCGATCGCGCCCTTGAC
This sequence comes from Streptomyces sp. NPDC059909, assembly GCF_042730885.1. NCBI lineage: Bacteria > Bacillati > Actinomycetota > Actinomycetes > Kitasatosporales > Streptomycetaceae > Streptomyces > Streptomyces sp. NPDC059909. Next base: position 69,078 of record NZ_JBHWKX010000014.1, on the reverse strand, counting down.
CCACTCGGGCTCGATCGGCGAGCGCGGGCCCATGAGCTGAACGCTGTTGTAGAGGCCGAGTTGGTCGATGCGTCTGCGGAGCCGTTCCTTCTGGTTGCCCCAGCCGCAGATGCGCAGGGTCCACTCCGGCCGCACGGCGACGACCTTGCCGAACGCCTCGATCAGCACCTCGTACTGCTTCTCCGCCGCGAGCCGCCCGGCCGCGACGACCGTGGTCCCGCTGCCGTCGGAGGGGGCGACCACGGGCTCGGGCACGCTGTTCGGAATCGCCGGCACCCGGGTGCCGGGCAGCGGCATCCGCTCCCGCCACACCGCAGCGTCGCCCTCCGAGACGGTGACGTACGCGTCGACGGCGGCGAGATGCCCGCGCATCTCGGCGCGCAGCGCGGGCTTGTGGTGGTTGTGGGTCATGTGCTCCTGGCCGATGAGCACGGCGCGCTCCCGCGCGAACTGGGCGATGTACGCGACGAGTCCGGGCCGGGTACCGATGACGACGTCCGCGTCCGAGGCGGCGTAGTGGTCCCGCACCCGCTCGTCGGTCAGCCGGCTGTACTCCTTGAAGCGCGCCTCGTGAGCCGGAAAGTGCTCGGCCGGCCGCAGCGCGAGGGGGTGCTCCTGCTCGTTCGTCCCGGAGCCGGGGCGGGTGTCGACGAGCGGTACGACGGTGATGCGCGGGTCGATCGCGAAGAGCGGCTCGTCGCGGTGCCGGAACACGGAGACGATCTCCACCTCGTGCCGGCCGGCGAGCTCTTCCGCGAGGTTGAGCGTGGTGCGGATAGTGCCGCCGATGCCGTAGATGGTGTGGATGAGGAAGGAGACCTTCATCAACGCTCCGTTCAGTTGTGCTGGGGCACCTGCGCCCCACCCCCGCGTACAAGACGGTGATGGGGGGCGACAGGTTGTGCCACACACGGATCCGAACGGAGCGGATTCTTGCCCGCCCCGCTCCCCGGACGCGAGAGGGGCCCCCGAAGGGGCCCCTCTCGGCTGCTGGGGACGGACCCCACGTCCTAGAACGGGTCGAAGTCGTCGAACTCGCGCTGTGCCTCGTCCCGTTCGGCGTCGCGGTCCTTGCGGCGCTGGGCCGCGGGGCGCGGGGCCTCGAGGCGGTGGTCCTCGCCACGGCGGCCGAGCATCTCCGCGCCGGCCATCATCGTCGGCTCCCAGTCGAAGACGACCGCGTCGTCCTCGGGGCCGATGGCCACGCCGTCGCCCGCCCGGGCGCCCGCCTTCATCAGCTCGTCCTCGACGCCGAGGCGGTTGAGCCGGTCCGCGAGGTAGCCGACCGCCTCGTCGTTGTTGAAGTCCGTCTGGCGCACCCAGCGCTCCGGCTTCTCGCCGCGCACGCGGAAGAGGCCGTCCTCCTCCTGCGTGACCGTGAAGCCCGCGTCGTCGACCGCCTTCGGGCGGATGACGATCCGGGTCGCCTCCTCCTTCGGCTTGGCCGCGCGCGCCGCCGCCACGATCTCGGCCAGCGCGAAGGACAGCTCCTTCAGGCCCGTACGCGCGAGCGCCGACACCTCGAAGACGCGGTAGCCGCGCTCCTCCAGGTCGGGGCGGATCATGTCCGCGAGGTCCTTGCCGTCCGGGATGTCGATCTTGTTCAGAACGACGATACGAGGACGGTCGTCCAGCCCGCCGTACTGCTTCAGCTCCTCCTCGATGACGTCGAGGTCGGTCGCCGGGTCCCGCTCGGACTCCAGCGTCGCCGTGTCCAGGACGTGGACGAGCACCGAGCAGCGCTCGACGTGGCGCAGGAACTCCAGGCCGAGGCCCCTGCCCTGGCTGGCGCCCGGGATCAGGCCGGGGACGTCCGCGATCGTGTAGACGGTGGAGCCGGCGGTGACGACGCCCAGGTTCGGGACGAGCGTCGTGAAGGGGTAGTCCGCGATCTTCGGCTTGGCGGCGGACAGCACCGAGATCAGCGAGGACTTGCCCGCGCTCGGGTAGCCGACCAGTGCCACGTCCGCGACGGTCTTGAGCTCCAGCACGATGTCGCCCGCGCGCCCCGGCTCGCCGAGCAGCGCGAAGCCGGGCGCCTTGCGGCGGGCCGAGGCCAGCGCCGCGTTGCCGAGGCCGCCGCGGCCGCCGTCGGCGGCCACGTACGTCGTGCCCTGGCCGACCAGGTCGGCCAGCACATTGCCCTGCTTGTCCAGGACCACCGTGCCGTCCGGCACCGGAAGCACCAGGTCCTGGCCGTCCTTGCCGGAGCGGTTGCCTCCCTCGCCCGGCTTGCCGTTGGTGGCCTTGCGGTGCGGGGAGTGGTGGTAGTCGATCAGCGTCGTGACGGACTGGTCGACGGTGAGGATGACGTCACCGCCACGGCCGCCGTTGCCGCCGTCCGGCCCGCCGAGGGGCTTGAACTTCTCACGGTGTACGGAGGCGCAGCCGTGGCCTCCGTTACCCGCGGCGACATGCAGCTCGACGCGGTCCACGAAGGTGGTCATGGATGTGCCTCCAGATGAAATACGTACGGAAAGTCTTCTCGTGCAGTGTCTATGTGCACAACATGCGAAAGGCGGACCCACTTCCCGAACGGGAAGTGAGGTCCGCCCCTCGCGAAGAACCGATCAGGCGACCGGAACGATGTTCACGACCTTGCGGCCACGGTGGGTACCGAACTCCACCGCACCGGCCTGCAGCGCGAACAGCGTGTCGTCGCCGCCGCGGCCGACGCCCGAACCCGGGTGGAAGTGGGTGCCGCGCTGACGGACCAGGATCTCACCGGCGTTGACGACCTGACCGCCGAAGCGCTTCACGCCGAGCCGCTGAGCGTTGGAGTCGCGACCGTTCCGGGTGGACGATGCGCCCTTCTTGTGTGCCATCTCTCCTCAGTCCCTTACTTCGCAGCCGTGGGGATCGCCGTGACCTTGATCGCCGTGTACTGCTGGCGGTGGCCCTGACGACGGCGGTAGCCGGTCTTGTTCTTGTAGCGCAGGATGTCGATCTTGGCGCCCTTGTGGTGGTCCACGACCTCGGCCTGGACCTTGATGCCGGCCAGCACCCACGGGTCGCTGGTCACAGCGTCGCCGTCGACAACGAGCAGGGTCGAGAGCTCGACCGTGTCGCCAACCTTGGCAGTGGAAATCTTGTCAACCTCAACGATGTCGCCGACAGCAACCTTGTGCTGGCGACCACCGCTGCGCACGATGGCGTACACGCGGATCTCTCTCTCGCTCGGAACGGGAACCCCTGATGCCAGCCGTCCGAACGGGCCGGGGCCCGCGACTGTCCGCAATGGATGGACGGCCTCTCCCGACCCGAGGTCGGGAGGGAGGTGCTCAGAAGCTGGCGTGCATGGAAACACGCCGACGGTCAAGGTTACGGGCCATGCCCCAAGGGGTCAAACCGGCTCCCTACCAGCGGAACATCTGGTGGTCGAGTACCCGCGCCTGTTGAATGAGCACTCGTGTCCCTGCGCTCCCTGATCACCATGCCACGTCTGCTGCGCCACGGATCCGCCATCGGTGCCGATCTGCCCCCGGACGAGGCCGTGCTCCTCGACGAGCCGCCCGCCGCGCTGCGTGCCGCCGTCTCCGCGGCCACCGCCGGCGACCACGGGCCCGCCCGTGAGCTGCTCGCCGCGACCCGGCTCGGTGCCGAGTGGGAGCGCCGCAGCTCCTATGTGGGCGTGCTGGCCGAGTCCGCGCTGCACAACCCCGGCTGGCTGGAGGCCTGGCTCGACGAGTCCCCCGAGGACCCGGACGCCATGCTGGTCAAGGCCGATCTGTGCATCGACCGGGCATGGGCGGTACGGACCGGGGCGCGCGCCCGGCATGTGTCGCGCGACCAGTTCCAGGCGTTCTTCGCGCTGCTCGAGGACGCCGTCCCGGTGATCGGCGCCGCCGCGGAGCTCAACCCCGATGACCCCGTGCCGTGGCGGATCGCCCTCACCCACGCCCGCGGGATCCAGGCGCCGCGCGAGGTCTTCGACGCGTACTGGGAGGAGGCGACCGCGCGCGCCCCGCACCACTACGGCTGCCACGCCACCGCCCTGCAGTATCTGTGCGACAAGTGGTACGGCTCGCACGAGGAGATGTTCGCGTTCGCGGAACGGGCCGCCACCGAGGCCCTGCCGGGTTCCCTGCTGCACGCCCTGCCGCTCGACGCCGCCATCGAGTACGACGTCGTGGCCTCGGGCACCGAGGACGGCCCGATCGACCGGTCCCGGATCGACGCCGCGGTGGACCGGGCGCTGGAGCTGTCCTCGTTCTACGACCCGGGCGACCCGGAGGCGGCCGGGTTCCGCAACGATCTCGCGCTGATGCTGATCCTCGCCCGGCGGTTCGAGGAGGCGCTGGACGTCTTCCGGGCGATCGGGGTGCACGCGCGTTCGGGCCCCTGGGGGTATTTCGGCGACGCCCGCGAGGAGTTCCTGGAGTTCCGTACGGGCGTACGGATGCAGATAGCGAGCCGCGTCCCGTTCTTCTCCTCACCGCCCAAGGCCGTCACCGGAACCCCCACGGCTGTCCCCGCCGGTCCCCCCGTCCATCTGCTGGCCGTTGCCACGGCGCCGCCGGCGAAGGTCGCCGAGGCGGCCCTGCTCTGCGGGATCCCGCTGCGGATCGCCCCGGCCGGCGGAACGGCCAGCTATGTGGCGCTCGCGCCCGACGAGTCCCCCGGCCGGCGGGCGACGCTGATCGGCGGCGACCGGCTCACCGCGGCGGCCGACACCTTCACCACCGGCGAGAAGTGGCCCGCCCTCGTGCTGCGCCGGATCGGCGACCGCGCCGGGTTCACCCTCCTCCACAAGGGAAAGGGGGTCGTCACGCACGAATGGGACCCTGCCGCGCCCGTCGGCGACCACGCCACCGCCGCCGCGAAGGCCGCCGCCCTCGCCAGGGTCTTCGCGATCGAGGACCCCCGTCCCCTGACGGGTCTGCTGCGCTCCTCCGACGCCCCGTTCCGCCGCCAGGCGGATCTCGTCGCCGCCCTCGGCCTCCCGTCGCTCCCGGACGGCTTCGGCGACCGCCCCGACGTGCTGGCGGACGTCCCCGGCGCCCGGCTGCTGGAACGCCGCGGGCTCCTCGCGGGCATGCGGGACACGATGGTGGACGACCCGGACCGGCTGCTCACCTCCAAGCCCGGGACCGGCCCGGCGCCGCGCCCGAGGCGCTGGTGGCTCCTGCGCACCCTGGCCTTCGTCTTCTTCGGCGCGGCCGCGGCGTGGGCCTGGTGGTCCCCCGGCATCGGCGTTCTGCGCTCCGTCCTCGTCTCCTTGGTGACGCTCCACTTCGGCGCACAGCTCGCCTCGGCCCGTAAGGAGCGGCAGCGCCACTAGGGCCTGTCTTGTGGATCAGGCCGGATCCCTGGCCTCCGGGGCGGCGTATGCTCGCCGGGCGAAGCCAGACACCGGAAGGCAGAGAAGTGAACTACAGGGTCCAGCCCACCGCCCAGGTCGACGAGACTGCCGAGATCGGCGCCGGCAGCAGCGTGTGGGAGCTCGCCCAGATCCGCGAGGGCGCCCGCCTCGGTGAGGGCTGTGTGATCGGCCGTGGTGCGTACGTCGGCACGGACGTGCGCATGGGCGACAACTGCAAGCTCCAGAACTACGCCCTGGTCTATGAGCCGGCCGAGCTCGGGAACGGTGTCTTCATCGGTCCCGCGGTGGTCCTCACGAACGACCACAACCCGCGCTCGGTCGACCCCGAGGGCAAGCAGAAGCGCGGCGGCGACTGGGAGGCCGTCGGCGTGAAGATCGCCGACGGGGCCTCGATCGGCGCGCGCGCGGTGTGTGTGGCCCCGCTCGAGATCGGCCGGTGGGCCATGGTCGCGGCCGGCGCGGTCGTCACCAAGGACGTGCCGGACTTCGCGCTGGTCGTCGGCGTCCCGGCGCGGCAGATCGGCTGGGTCGGCCCGGCGGGCGTCCGTCTGACCGAGCGCGAGGGCGAGCCGGGGGTGTGGGAGTGCCCGCAGACCGGTGCGCTGTTCGACGAGAAGGACGGCGTCCTGACCGAGCGCGCCGGCTGAGCCGTCTGCGGACGGAAAAGGCGGAAGCGGCGGAAAGCATGTCGGCCCCGCGCCACCTGAGGGTGGTGCGGGGCCGACATGCGTTCCCGGGTACGTACCCGAAGGAGTCTCAGCCCTCGCCGAGCAGCAGCCGGTCGAACTCCATGCTCACGACCGACCAGTCCCAGGTCGTCAGCGACAGCTTCGCCGCCCCGGCCGTGGCCTCGCGCCAGCGCTCCTCGGAGCCCGTCCACTCGAGGATCCGCTCCGCCGCCTCCGTGGGCGTCGTGACGATCCAGTCGGCCGGGTACAGCGTCCGTGCGCCGTTCTCCTTGCCCGCGAAGAAGGGCCAGTCGCGGACCACTGGAAGCGCCCCGCTGACCGCGCCCTCGACCAGGGCGCAGTGGAAGCTCTCGCGGACCGAGCTGCTGAGGATGACGCCGACCCCGGTGAGCGCGCCGGGCACGTCCTCGGTGCGGCCGTACAGCTCGACCGCGCCCTCGGCCTCCAGCTCGTCGAGGTCCTCGCGCAGGAGGTCGTCGTAGCGGCGGGCGGCGGCGCTGGCCTTGCGGTCGAGACCGTCGCCGACGATGACCATGCGGTAGCGGCTGTCGTGCCTGCGCAGTTCCCGCAGGACGTCGAGGGCCCAGCGGGGGTCCTTGGCGACGGCGCTGACGCCCACGAGGCCGAGCGTGAAGCGGGCGTCCGTGCTGGTCTTCGGGCGCTGATAGCGCTCCAGGTCCATCGCGTTGGCGATGACGTGCAGCCGAGGGCCGCCGGGCTCGTGCAGGTCGGGGAGTATGTCCGCCGCCAGGTCGCGCAGGTGGTCGCCGACGAAGACCAGGTCGTCGATGCGGGAGCGGTCGACGAGGTGCGGCCAGAAGGTCCATGCCTCGTAGCTGTGCAGCCGTACGACGATCCGGGTCGTGCCCGGGTCGACGAGCGTGAACAGCGCGGCGGCGTTGGTGGCCCAGTCGACGAAGACGGTGTCGGCCCAGTCCAGGTGGGGCCGCAGCGCGTCCTCGACCTTGTTGCCGAAGCCGCGCTGGCCGCCGAGCAGGTACTCCATCATCCGCTGGCCGCCCTTGGCGAGCGGGCGCAGCTCCTCGTCCTCCTTGAGGTCGAGGAAGCGGATCTCCACGCCGGGATGGTCGGCGTACCGGTCCATGATCGGCTTGAGGAAGTTGGCGTTGGAGTACGTGGTGACCAGCAGCCGCAGCGGACGGTCGGCCGGCAGGCCGGTCGCTGCGGGCACCTCGCGGCCGCGCGGCGCCGAGAGCGCGGCGAAGGACTTGCTGGCGCGGAACGGCGCCATGTAGCCCGCGGTGTCGGAGCTGAGCGGCGACGACAGGTCGTCGAAGTGCAGGGCCCGGTGGAAGGCCAGCGTCAGCGCCGAGGACAGGGCGTGCGCGGCCTGCTTGGCGTCGTGGCCGGCGTAGTGCTGGTCGGCGAGGGCGAGGAGGGCCTTGATCGCCTGGGTGCGCGCCTTCGGGTCGTCGTGGCCGCGGGCGATGTCCTTGCGGGCGGCCTCGGCGAGCAGCTCCGCCCTGAGCGTCTTGTCGGCGACGCGGGCGGCGGCGGAGTTCAGCACCATCGAGGCGCCGGCCTTGCGGCCGCCCTTGGACATGCTGTGGCTGACCCGGTGCGCCAGTACGGCACGGGGGCCGTCGGGCACGCGGGGGGCGGACACGACGGCCCGCCAGGCCTTGGCGCCGACCGAGGTGCGCAGCACGCGCGGCGATGTCGCCTTCTGGTACACGCCGTTGGCGCCGCGGCGGGCCGTGCGCGAGACGCCCCGGGCGGCCGCGACGGGCGACGGGAGGCTGCGGTAGACGTTGCGGAGCGCGTAGTGCCCGGGACGCTCACGGCGGTCGGCGACCGCCTTGAGGGCGGGGGCGATGCCGAATACCGCGTCGGCGCGCCGGTTGCGCTGGGCGAGCCGCCAGACCGAGTAGACCGCGGGCTGGTCGAGCGCGACGAGGACGTCCGCCGTGCGGGCCCGGGAGCGCACCCAGCCGTCCCGCTGGATGAACTTCCACGTGCGGCTGAGCGCGGAGCCCTTCTGGGCGGCCTTGACGAACTTCTCGCCGTGCGCCTCGCCGGCCTCGGGCAGCGAGTGCAGGGCCGCGAGCTCGAGGCCGTCGGTGTCGATGTCCGCGAGGTCGAACAGTCCGGCGAGCCGGACGGTGGCGCCGGCCTCGCGGAACTTGTCCAGGGATGCCTTCAGGACCGCGGGCTGTGGCACGTTGCCCGCGATCAGGAGTACGTCGATCATGCGGGGAGGCCCTCCACGTCATTGGTCCGCAGGGAAGGGGACGCGTGTCCGGACGTCACCAGTTCCGTCAGCTTGCGGACTGCAGGGCCCATCTGGGCCGCTCGTGCGTACTGAGCGGCGTGCGCCTTCGCCGCGGCCCGCTCCTCGTCCGTCGCCTCGAACGCGATGCGCGCGGCGGTGGAGTAGAGGTCGGCGAGCTTCTCGGGGTCGAAGCCGCAGGCGCCGGTCCACAGGGGGTGTCCGGTCATCACGGTCGTGGCGTCGTGCTCGACCTTGTGCGCGGACATCACGGGCAGGCCGGTGGCCATGTACTCGTACACCTTGCCCGAGGTCATGTACTTGCCGCCCATGATCATCAGGAGGAGTACGTCCCAGGAGGCGAAGATCTCCGGCACCTCGGCCTTGGGGGCGGGGCCACCGAAGGAGACCGCGTCGCCGGCGGACTGCCGGATCAGCTCCATGTGGGCGTTGGCCTCGCGGTGCGCGCCGGAGCCGATCTGGCCGCGGATCTCCAGGCTGGAGCGGGCGACGAGCGGGTCCCGCTCCCGGGCGATGCGCCAGCCGTCGAGCACGGCCCTGAGGATCCTGGGGGGTGAGGTCACCACTCCGAGATGGCCGAAGACCAGGCCCTTCTCCGGGTCGGGCGCGCGGGTCGTGGCGGGCACGCTGGCCTCGTCGTACCCGTTGCGCACGACGTGGATCTTGTGGGCGAGGTCGGGGTAGCGCTCCCGGTACCAGTCGGCGATCGGGTCGTTGACCAGCCAGTGCGACACGGCGTGGGTGAGGACCTTGCGCTCCCACTTGCCGGACACCGAGTCGGGGTTGAAGGCCTCGCCGCCGTCGATGACGTCGACGGACCAGCCGTCGCGGAAGTCGATGGCGTACGGAACGCGTGCGGTCTCCCACAGCTTGAGCGCGGCGGCCATGTTCACGTACGGGACGCAGGTGGCGAGGACCAGGTCGGCCTTCTTCTCCCGGTGCAGTCGCTGGACGGCCTTCTCCAGGTCGTAGCGCCAGCCGCCGTAGATCGGCTCCGGGAAGGCCTTCATGCCCGATGCGCGGTACTCCTGAACCCACTTGCCGGGGTTCAGCGCACGGCCCTCGGAGAACCTCCGCAGGTCCGTCTCGAGGTCCTCGCGTACGAGCGGCAGCTCGACGACGCGGACGCGCGGGTCGACGCGCTCGGAGAGGGTGTGGTCGAGACCGAAGTCACGCTCCCAGGACTCCTGCTGGATGGTCACCACGGTGACGTCCCAGCCCTGGGCGATGAACTGGTTTGCCGTCTCGGTCATCCGGTAGGCACAGCTCTTCGCGGCCGGCGGGAAACCGATCGCCAGGTAGATCACATGCCTGCGGCCGCCGTCACTCGGACGGACCTCTGTGTGCTGGGTAGCAGGGGTGGGAGACACCCCAGAACGCTAGCATGGCGCGGCCTACGCCCCGCTGAGCTGCGGCGCTGGGTCGGGGCACGCCTGTGGGCGCCCTCCGGAAACCCGGGGACGCCCACGAATGTGACGTGTTTCTCAGCCGTCAGCCGCCGATGACGACGCGTCGGACGCCCTCCCAGCGGGCCGGGTCCGTGGTGCGGCGGCCGTCGACCAGGACGGTCACGTCCGGCAGGTCGGAGGCGGCCAGCTCGCGGTACTCGGCGTGGTCGGCCTGGAGGATCGCGGCGGTGACCTTCTCGCCCTGGTGCGGGGTGAGGCCGTGCGCGGCCAGCTCCTCGGCCGTGTACATCGGGTCCGAGACGAACGCCACAGCGCCGCGCGCCTTCAGCGACTCGACGACCCCGTAGACGCCGGAGAAGGCGGTCTCCTTGACGCCACCGCGGTAGGCGGCGCCGAGCACCAGCACGTTCACGTCCTTCAGGTCGCCGTAGGCGGCGGCCAGCAGGTCGACGGCGTACTCCGGCATGGCGGCGTTGGCCTCGCGGGCCGAGCGCACGACGGTCGCCTCCGGGTCGTTCCACAGGTACATCCGCGGGTAGATCGGGATGCAGTGGCCGCCGACGGCGATGCCGGGCTGGTGGATGTGGCTGTACGGCTGCGAGTTGCAGGCCTCGATGACCTTCTTGACGTCGATGTCGTTCTTGTCGGCGAAGCGCGCGAACTGGTTCGCCAGGCCGATGTTGACGTCGCGGTAGGTGGTCTCGGCGAGCTTGGCCAGCTCGGAGGCCTCGGCGGTGCCGAGGTCCCACACGCCGTTGGCCTGCGGCAGGTCGGCGCGCTCGTCGAAGTCGAGGACCTGCTCGTAGAACTCCACACCGTGCTTCGTGGAGGCCTCGTCGATGCCGCCGACGAGCTTCGGGTAGCGGCGCAGGTCGGCGAAGACGCGGCCGGTGAGGACGCGCTCCGGCGAGAAGACCAGGTGGAAGTCCTGGCCGGGGGTCAGGCCCGAGCCCTCCTGGAGCATCGGCGCCCAGCGGTTGCGGGTGGTGCCGACGGGCAGGGTGGTCTCGTACGAGACGAGGGTGCCGGGCTTGAGGCCCTTGGCGATCGCCTTCGTGGCGGAGTCCATCCAGCCGAAGTCCGGGGTGCCCTCGGCGTCCACGAACAGCGGGACGACGACCACGACGGCCTCGGACCGGGCCACCGCCGCAGCGGTGTCGGTGGTGGCGGACAGCAGGCCGGCGTCGACGGCCTGCTTCAGCTTGACGTCCAGGTCGTGCTCGCCGGGGAAGGGCTCGGTGCCGGCGTTGACCAGCTCGACGACCTTCTCGTTGACGTCCGCGCCGATGACCTTGTGGCCCTTGGCGGCGAACTGCACGGCGAGCGGAAGCCCGATCTTGCCGAGCGCGACTACACAGATATTCATCGGGTCAGTTTCCTCTTCACACGGGACATCAAGTGGCGCAGCCGGCCGCCCTCGCCGGACGAGGACTCCCAGAGCGGAGCCGTGGTGATCACCAGCCGTCCCTTGGCGTTCGCGTTGGCGGAGACACGGTACGGGACCTTCTCTCGCCAGCGCCGTGCCAGGGGCAGCGGCAGGCCCAGGGTCTTCACCGGGACCTCGTACATCGAGCCTGCCACGTCCAGATAGGCGCGGACGCCGAGCTTGGCCCGCACGGGCTCGACCGGGATCCGGGCGGTGAGCACCGTCCCCGTGCCGTCGGCGGTTGCGGTACGGCTCAACTCCCCTGCCGTGGCGGGGAGTTCGGTGCCGACGGGCAGCCGGCGGGCTCCCGGCTTGTCGGCGCTCTTCGGCATGGCCTTGCCGGCCAGCCGGATGACGGCGGAGTCCGTCTCACCGGCGACCGGGACGCGGACCGCGAGGGCCAGCGTCAGATCCTTGCCGGACTGCTCCCACTCGGCGGAGACCAGCCCGGTGCCGTCGGCGAGCTGCTTGGGCACGGACTCGCCGATGACCTCGAAGAGCCGGTCGGGCAGGCCCAGGGCAGGGTCACGGAAGCCGGGGTAGCGGAGATACGCACGGCCGTGCTCCAGCAGCATCGGGGGCGCCCCGTGGGCGGCCTCGTCGCTGATGGCGCGGACGAGCTCGGTGACGGCGCCGCGCTGGGCGAGCGCGATCCGTACCCGCCGCTTGACGTCCATCGAGTCGCGCAGCGGCTCGGTGAAGTACTCGTCGGCGAGGGCGGCGATCCCGGCGCAGACCTCGATCTGCGTCTGCCGGTCGAGGGCCGGGAAGTCGTCCTGGACCAGCTTGGCGAGCTCCCAGGTGAAGTGGCGCTTGAACACCGCGTCACGCTGCGGGCCCGCCTCTATGAGACCGGCCGTGAACTTCATGATCTCGGCGGTGCAGCGCAGCCGCGCCAGATGGTTGGCGCGGTACGTGATGTTGCTCGCGTCGCCGCGCTTCACCGCGTAGTAGTACGTGTAGTCCGCGAGGACCGAGATCTTCTTCGCCCGTACGCAGGCCTCGATGGTGAACGGCTGGTCGCTGCCGACCGGCAGGTCCTCGGGGAAGCGCAGCTTGTGCTGCTCCACGAGTTCGCGCCGGAACAGCTTGGTGTTGGCCAGCGTGAACGGCAGCGCCGAGTCGTACAGGCTGATGTCCGGGTCGCTCTTCTTGTAGAGCGCCTGGTGGACGTAGCGGCCGTTGGTGCCGACCATCTTGCCCACCACGACGTCGGAGCCGTGCTTGTCGGCGCAGGCCACCATCCGCTCCAGCGCCTCTCTGCCGAGGTAGTCGTCGGAGCCGATGAAGTACACGTAGCGCCCGGTGGCGAGCTCCAGTGCCCGGTTGCTGGGCGCGGCCGGGCCGCCGGAGTTGGCCTGGTGGAGCACCTTCACGGTGCCGGGGTAGCGCTCGGCGAAGCGGTCGAGCTCCCGGCCGCTGTCGTCGGTCGAGCCGTCGTCGACGGCCACGACCTCCAGCCTGTCCACGCCGATGCTCTGCCCCACCAGCGAGTTCAGGCACTCGGTGAGGTACGGCATCGTGTTGTAGACGGCCACGACGACGGTGACGTCAGGGGTTGCGGTCATCCCCAGCTCCCTGAAGAAGTCTCGTGTAGACGCCGTCGAGAACCTTGGCCTGGGCCTCCCAGGTCCAGCCTTCGAGCAGGCCTTCCTTCTCGTACGCCTTGGTGTACTTCTTCGGGTCGGCGAGCACGGCCTTGACCGCGCGCACGTAGTCGTCGGTGTCCTGTGCGGTGAACACCTCGCCCTGGCCGGTCTCGCGGGTGACCTCCGCCATCGTCCTCACGTCGCTCACCACGAGCGGCAGGCCCGCGTGCGAGTACTCGAAGAACTTGGTGATCAGCGCGATCTCGTGGTTCGGCCAGTGGTGGATCGGGATGATGCCGACGTCGGCGCCCGACAGGAACGGCACGACCTGCCAGTGCGGCACGTACGGCACGGCGTGGACGCGGTCGCCCACACCGAGTTCCTCGGCGCGCTTCAGCAGTCCGCGGACGTACGCCGCCTGGGGGTCGCCGCACACGAACACCGCGTGGGCGTCCGGGAGCTGCGGCAGGCCCTCGACCATGATGCCGAGGCCGCGCTGGGCGGCGGCCAGGCCGCTGTAGACGAGCAGCGGGACGTCGGGGCCGATACCGCACAGCTCGCGGATGTCCGGGACCGGCTCGTCGATGACCTTCTGGGTGGCCTCGGCGTCCGGTGCGTTGAGGACGACGGCCGGGCGCTCGGCCAGTCCGTGCGTCTTCTGCAGCAGGTCGGCGAGTCCGCCGGAGACGGTCATGACCGCGTCCGCGTACTTGGCGTGCTCGCGCTCGTACCCGACCATCGCGGGGAGCTTGCGCTGGTTCGCCCAGGAGCGGACGCCGGGCAGGAACTCGTGGGCGTCCCAGACCAGTTTGGTGTTCCGGCCGGCGGCGCGGGCGCGCAGCGTGGCGCGGGCGCCGACGCCGAGCATCCGGAAGTCGTTGGCGTGGATCAGGTCCGGCTTCAGCGCGTCGATCACGGGGCCGAAGTTCAGCTCGAAGTCCCATACGCCCGGGTCGAGCCGCCGCCAGGCCCGGTCGCCCATGGTGGTGAGCCAGAACCGGGTGGTGAGCTTGTCCAGCGGCGCGGAGCGGGTCCGCCTGATCTTCGCCAGCTTCTTGGTCTCGCGGCCGCGCAGCGACACCCACTTGGAGGTGACCTTGGACGCGGCCTTGGGGACGGTCAGCCAGTTCTTGGTGAACTGGGCGCCGAGCCCGGAGCTGCCCGTCGCCCGCAGCTCGTCGGTGCGGACCCGCAGATCCGCGCGCCAGGCCTTGACCTGCTGCACCCGGAAGGCGTGGGTCCGGTCCGAGGAGTACGCGAGCGGCCGCCGCAGCGGCGCGGCGCGCAGGTCCTTCGGCTTGACGGACAGCTTGGCGTTCATCCGGATCAGCCGGACCTCGGCGTCACCGAGCTTCCAGGTGTCCTCGCCCTTGCCCGAGTACTTGCCGAGCAGGATCACGTCCCAGCCGGCCGCGGCGGCGGACGCCGCGGCCTTCTGGACCCGGGAGTCACCGTGGACGCTGTTGTCGACGAGCATCACGATCCGGCCGCGCGTACCGCGGCCGGGCCATACGGTGTGGTCGGCGGTCATGAGCTCGCGCGGTCCCCGCTCTCGAGCTTCACCGTGAGGCCGGTGTTGGCGGAGTCGATGACGGCCGCGGCGACCTCGACGGTGCGCAGACCCTGGCGGAGCGTGCAGATGTCCTGCGACTTGCCGAGGACGGCGTCACGGAACAGCTCGTGCTCGACGAGGAGCGGCTCGCGCTTCGGGATCGCGTACCGGATCATGTCGCCCTCGGCGACACCGCGGAACGCGCGCAGCGCCTCCCACTCGGTGGTCACGGCCGCGTTCGAGTAGAACGTCAGGTCGGCGGTGAGGGTGTCGGCGATGAAGCAGCCGCGCTCACCGGTGACGGAGGTGAAGCGCTCCTTGAGCGGGCTCAGCCAGTTGACGAGGTGGCTGACCATCGTGCCGTCGCTGAGCTTGCCGACGGCGGAGACCATGTCCTCGTGCGGGCGGCCGGACTTGGAGACCGTGTGCGCCGCGATCGAGGTGTACTCGCGGCCGGTGACCCAGGCCGTGAGGTCGATGTCGTGGGTGGCGAGGTCCTTGACGACGCCGACATCGGCGATGCGGTGCGGGAAGGGGCCCTGGCGGCGGGTGACGACCTGGTAGACGTCGCCGAGCTCGCCGGCCTCCAGGCGGGACCGCAGGGACCGCAGCGCCGGGTTGCAGCGCTCGATGTGGCCGACACCGGCCACCAGGCCGCGCGACTCGAAGGCCTCGACGAGGCGGCGGGCGCCCTCGACGGTGTCCGCGACCGGCTTCTCGACGAGCGCGCCGACGCCGGCCTCGGCCAGCTTCAGGCCGACTTCCTCGTGCAGCCCGGTCGGGCAGGCGACGACGGCGTAGTCGATGCCGAGCGCGATCAGCTCCTCGACGGTCGACAGCACGGGGGCGCCCTGCGCCCAGCCGTTCTTGTCACCCATCGGGTCGACGACGGCGACCAGCTCGACGCCGTCGAGACCGGCCAGGACGCGGGCGTGGTGGCGTCCCATGGAACCGAGGCCGATCAGCCCGGTCCGCAGTGCAGCGGCAGTCACAGATTCTCTCCCAGCGCGTTCACGGCGGTGACGATGCGCTCAAGGTCGTTCTCGGACAGCGAGGGGTGGACGGGGAGCGAGACGACCTCGGCGGCCGCACGCTCGGTCTCGGGCAGGTCCCAGTTGCGGCCGGCCTTCTGGTCCGGCTCCCAGTACGGCTTCAGCCGGTGGATGGGGGTCGGGTAGTACACGGCGTTGCCGACGCCCGCCTCGGTGAGCTTCGCCATGACGGCGTCGCGGTCACCGCGGACACGGATCGTGTACTGGTGGTAGATGTGGCGCGCGCCCTCGGCGACGACCGGCGTGACCACGTTCGGCGTGGTGATGTTCGCGCTGAGGTACGCGGCGTTCGCGATGCGCTGCTCGGTCCAGCCGCCCAGCTTCGAGAGCTGGACGCGGCCGACGGCGGCGGCGACGTCCGTCATGCGCATGTTGGCGCCGACGATCTCGTTCGCGTACCGCTGCTCCATGCCCTGGTTGCGCAGCAGACGGAGGGTGCGGGCGATCTCGGCGTCGGCCGTGGAGATCATGCCGCCCTCGAGGCTGTGCATGTTCTTGGTCGGGTAGAAGCTGAACGTGCCGCCCGAGCCGAAGGCACCGACCGGGGTGCCGTTGAGCGCGGCCGCGTGCGCCTGGCAGGCGTCCTCGACGACGGCGAGCTTGTGCTTCTCGGCGATGGCCATGATCTTGTCCATCGCGGCCGGGTGGCCGTACAGGTGCACCGGCATGATCGCGGCGGTGCGCGGGGTGATGGCGGCCTCGACGGCGGCCGGGTCGAGGCAGTACGTGTCCGCCTCGATGTCGGCGAAGACGACGTCGGCGCCGACCAGGCGGACCGCGTTGGCCGAGGCGGCGAACGAGAACGACGGGACGATCACCTCGTCACCCGGACCGATACCCAAAGCCATCAGAAGGAGGTGCAGCGCGGAGGTACCGGAGTTGACGGCCACGCAGTGGCGGCCCTCCACGAGCTCCGAGAAGCCCTCCTCGAACGCGGCCACCTCGGGGCCCTGTACGACCCGGCCGCTGCGCAGTACGCGTACGGCGGCTTCGATCTCTTCTTCACCGATGACCGGGCGGGCAGCGGGGATGGGCTGCTCGTTGCTGCTCGGCATTGGACGTCCTCCTTGAACACCGCAAGAGCTCTATGTGGCAGAGGTCCGGGGTTTGCGGGGCGTCCTGTGGGCCGCGCGTACCCCTCCGGCGCGATGGCCGACGCCCTACCGAGGAATTGCTGGGACCGGTCTGTCCCTTTAACCGGGCCGGTCACCGACCGTAGTCTCCGGGCGGGGCCCCGACACGGCAGCGACCGCCGTCACATTATCAGGAATTTCCTAGTCAATTTCGTGGCCGTTAACGGGACCAGGCATCAATTGCGCTACAAACGCCGCGTCCCGCCCCTCGATCATGAGGGACGGGACGCGGACGTTCAGCCACCTGTCATCAGTTGTTCAGCTTTCGATGGACGCGGTCGCGGATGCCGTCACGGAGGGCAGCGCCTGCTGTTCCGCGGCGGCGGTCTTCTTGGTGGCCGCCTTGGTGGCCTTCTTGGCGGTCGTTTTCTTCGCCGCGGTCTTCTTGGCCGCCGTCTTCTTGGTGGCGGCCTTCTTCGCCGTGGCCTTCTTGGCGGTCTTGCGGGCCGCCTTCTTGGCCGGGGCCTCCGCGCCTTCCGCGGTCTCCGGCGCCTGCGGGGCCTCGGCGGCCGCCTCGGGCTCGGCCTGCGGCGTCGAGGCGACCACGACGACCGCGGCCTCCTCCGCACCGGACGGCGAACCGGCCGGGGCGGTGACCTTGCGGGTCGCCCGCCGGCGGGCGCGCGGCGGAGCGGCGACGGGCGCCTCGGCGGCCGGGGCCTCGGCAGCGGGTGCCTCGGGCTCGGGAGCCGGTTCCTCGGCAACGGCCGGAGCCTCGACGACCACCGGTGCCTCGGCCACGATCTCGACCGGGGCCTCGGTCCCCTTCGGCGAACCGGCCGGGGCCGTCGCCTTGCGGGTGGCACGGCGGCGGGTACGGCCCACGGGGGCCGGCTCCTCCTCGGTCGGCCGGACCGGCTCGGCGGCCGGGGCCTCGATGACGGGAGCCTCGGCGACGGGGGCCTCGAGGACCTCCTGCACCGGCTCGGCATTCTTCGGCGCGCCCGCCGGGGCGGTCGCCTTGCGGCTCGCCCGGCGGCGGCCACGGCCACGGGTCGCCGCGGCCTCGGCCTCGGCGGCGCTGCTGTACAGCTCCTCGTCCGGGGCGAAGGCGGGCTCGGGCAGCGCAACCGGCGCCGCGACCTCCGCCGCGACCTCGATCTCGGTCTCGATCTCCTCCTCTGCGGGCGGAGCCTCGCCACCCGGCGCCTCGAGGACGACCTCGTGCTCGTGGACGTGCTCGGCGCCGCCGCGGCCGCGCTTCTTCGCCCGCTTGCCGCCGCCCCCGCCACCGGCGGTTGCCGGCTGCTCCATGTGCACGATCACGCCACGGCCGTTGCAGTGGACGCAGGTCTCCGAGAACGACTCCAGCAGACCCTGGCCGACCCGCTTACGGGTCATCTGGACCAGGCCCAGCGACGTGACCTCGGCGACCTGGTGCTTCGTACGGTCCCGGCCCAGGCACTCCAGCAGGCGCCGCAGCACCAGGTCCCGGTTGGACTCCAGCACCATGTCGATGAAGTCGATGACGACGATGCCGCCCAGGTCGCGCAGCCGCAGCTGGCGCACGATCTCCTCGGCCGCCTCCAGGTTGTTCCTGGTGACGGTCTCCTCGAGGTTGCCGCCCTGGCCGGTGAACTTGCCGGTGTTGACGTCGACGACGACCATCGCCTCGGTCTTGTCGATCACCAGCGAGCCGCCGGACGGCAGCCAGACCTTGCGGTCCAGCGCCTTCATCAGCTGCTCGTCGATCCGGTGCGTGGCGAAGACGTCGACCTCGGAGGTCCAGCGGTTCAGCCGGTCCGTGAGGTCGGGCGCGACATGCGCGACGTAGCCGTGGATGGTGTCCCACGCCTCGTCACCGCTGACGATGACCTTGGTGAAGTCCTCGTTGAAGATGTCGCGGACGACGCGGACGGTCATGTCCGGCTCGCCGTACAGAAGGGTCGGAGCGTTGCCGTTCTTCGCCTTCTTCTGGATCTCCTCCCACTGCGCCTGCAGGCGCTCGACGTCGCGGCCCAGCTCGTCCTCGCTGGCGCCCTCCGCGGCCGTACGGACGATGACGCCCGCGTCCTCGGGGACGATCTTCTTGAGGATGGTCTTCAGCCGGGCGCGCTCGGTGTCGGGCAGCTTGCGGCTGATACCGGTCATCGAGCCCTCGGGCACGTACACCAGGTAGCGGCCGGGCAGGGAGACCTGGCTGGTGAGCCGGGCGCCCTTGTGACCGATCGGGTCCTTGGTGACCTGGACGAGGACGGACTGGCCGGACTTCAGCGCGGTCTCGATACGGCGCGGGCCGTTGGCGAGCCCGAGCGCCTCGAAGTTGACCTCACCCGCGTACAGGACGGCGTTGCGCCCCTTGCCGATGTCGACGAAGGCGGCCTCCATGGACGGCAGGACGTTCTGCACCTTGCCCAGGTAGACGTTGCCGACGTACGAGGTCGACTGCTCCTTGTTGACGTAGTGCTCGACGAGCACGTTGTCCTCGAGGACGCCGATCTGGGTACGGTCGCCGTTCTGCCGGACGACCATCACGCGCTCGACGGCCTCGCGGCGGGCCAGGAACTCCGCCTCGGTGATGATCGGCACCCGGCGGCGGCCCTGCTCGCGGCCCTCGCGGCGGCGCTGCTTCTTCGCCTCGAGACGGGTAGAGCCCTTGATGGACTGCACCTCGTCGGACGGCTCGGCCTTGGGGCGGGGCTCACGGACCTTGACGACCGTACGGACGCCCTCTTCCTCGCCCGCCTCTTCCTCGACGTCGGCGGGCTCACCGCTGCGACGGCGCCGGCGACGGCGGCGACGGCTGCTGCTGGTGCCGGGGGCGGACGGCGTGACGGCCTCGGACTCGGCCGCCTCTTCCTCGGCCTCCTCCTCCGCCTCTTCCTCGGCCTCTTCGGCCTCCTCGGCGACTTCGGGACCCTCCGACTCCACGGCCTCACCACGGCGACGGCGACGGCCACCACGGCGACGGCGGCGCGAGGGCCGGTCCTCGTACTCCTCGGCCTCCTCGCCCTCGCCCTCGCCCTCGGCCTCCGGCTCCTCGGCGGCCTCGGCCTCCGGCTCCTCCGCGACCTCGGTGACCTCGACGGGCTCGCCACGGCGGCGACGGCGGCGACGCGGGGTGGTCACGGCGGCCGGGGCGGGCTCGACGGCCTCTTCCTCTTCCTCCTCGACCGCCTCGGCGGCCTCGGCGGCGGCCGCGGCAGCGGCGGTCTCCGGGGTCTGGAACATCGGCTCGGTGAACACCGGGGCCTGGAACACGGCCACGGCCGGCCGGCCGGCCCGGCGCCCGCGCGCGGGCTCCTCGGCCTTCTCCGGCTCGGGGGCGGTGGTGAACTTCGGCGCGGTCGCGCGCCGCTGCGTGCGGCCGCGCGAAGCGGCCCGCTCGGCCGCCTCGACCTCGGCCTCTTCGGCGGTGATCTGTGCGACGGTGTCCGCCGGCAGTCCCTCGCCACCGGCCCCGGCCTCGTCCTCCTGCACGGGCGTGCCGACCCGTCGGGTGGCGCGGCGGCGCGTACGGCCCCGGGGGGCCTCCTCGGCCTCGGGCTCCTCGGCCTCCACGGCCTCGGGGGCGGCGGCTTCGGCCGCATCCGGCGCTCCGGCCGGGGCGGTCGCCCGACGGCGGGTGCGGCGGGCGGGCGCCTCGGCGGCGCCCTCGGTCTCCGCGGCGTTGTCGCTCACGGCACCTTCCTCAATGTCTTCGACGGCGCCGACGGCCGTGGCCGCCTCCACCGGGGCGGGCGAGCCCTCGGGCGCGGCCGTCCTGCGTGTGGCCCGACGGCGGGTACGCGGCTCGGGCGCCTCGGCGGCGGGCTCGGCGGCGGCAGGCGCCGCGGTGGGCTCGGCAACGATCTCGGCCGCAGCGGGCGCACCCGCGGGCGCGGTCGCCTTACGGGTCGCACGACGACGCGTACGCGGCTCGGGCGCCTCGTCGGCAGCGGCCTCGGCAGCAACCGGCTCGGCGGCGGGCGCCTCCACGGCAGTGGACTCGGCGGGGGTCTCGGCAGCCGCGGGCGTGCCGGCCGGGGCGGTCGCCTTGCGGGTCGCGCGACGACGCGTACGGGCCGGGGCCGGTGCGGCCTCCTCGGCAGTGGCTTCCTCACCGACGGCCTCGAGGGCCTCTTCGGCGGCCTCGCCGGCCGGGGCGGTGGTCGCGCCGACGGTCTCGGCGGCAGCGGGCGCGCCTGCGGCCGCGGTCGCCTTGCGCGTCGCACGACGACGCGTGCGCGGCGCGGGCGCCTCGTCGGCAACGGGCTCGGCAACAACCGGCTCGGCGGCGGGCGCCTCCGCGGACGGCGCCGGTATGGCCGCGGAGAGGGACGCCGTGACGTCCTTCACGGTCTCCACCGGAGCGGTCGTCGGCGGGCCCGCAGGGCGGGACGCGGCGCGGCGACGGCGGCGCGGAGGCAGCGTGTCGCTGGGGGTGGAGTTCTCGTTGTCCTGGGTGGTGTCGTCCCCGGTCACACCGGGGTCGTTCGGCTCGAGCATGCGGGCGGTTCTCCCGTCACGCTCCCGGGCGCCGCGCCTGGTTCCGGTCCGGCGGCACGTACCGCGTGATGAACGCGGAAGCCGCTGTCCGGGGCGCGGGCGCCGCACGGGAGCTGTATGTCTGGCTCGCCGGTTCCGTACGCGATGTACGCACGGCCTGGCGAAAGTCTCCTGGTCTGTGCGCTGCCCGACCCAGGTGGCTCCCGAGTACGAGGGCGGCGCTACGACGACTGCCCTTGCGCGGGACCGGCACCTTCCGGCGCCGTCGTCTGTGACCCCAGCGGAGCTAGGGGGAGGCGGGCCCGGCGGCCGTGGGTGGGGCGGCCGTGACTGCCTCGCGGTCGGGCGCGAGCGGGTCGGTCACCGTGCCGGACTCCTCGTCGAAGAGCCCCTGCGCCAGCCTGGTCACCGCTGCGGGGACCGGCGGCGCCAGGTCGGCCACAGCTCGGAGACCGGACAGGACGTCGTCGGGTCGCACGGCAGGTGTCACGTGCCGCACAACCAGCCGCAGTATCGCACAGGGCCCCTCTCCGGGCCTATCAGGCTGTGGAGAGTCCGCCTCCAGCCCGGCCACGGCACCCCGTGCGTCGAAGGTCCGCATGCCGTTCTTCGTCCGGCGCTGGACCTCCACCGTCTCGGCCGCGAGGAAGGTCCCGACGGCCTTCTCCGCGTCCTCGACCGTGACGCCGTCGAGCCGCAGCTCCCACACGGACGCGGTCAACCGGTCCGCCAGACCCGACGTACGGGCCTCGACCGCGTCCGTGATGTCGAGGCCGGCCGGCAGCGACTCGTCGAGAAGGACCCGCAGCCCCCCGGGGTCCCGGACCTCGGTGAGCGCGATCTCCAGATACTCGGCTTCGGAGCCCGTGCCGGTGGGCGCGGCGTTCGCGTACGACACCTTCGGGTGCGGAGTGAACCCCGCCGAGTACGCCATCGGCACCTCGGCACGGCGCAGCGCACGCTCGAAGGCGCGCTGGAAGTCGCGGTGGCTGGTGAACCGGAGGCGGCCGCGCTTGGTGTAGCGCAGTCGGATGCGCTGCACCGCAGGTGCGGGCGGCGGGCCTTCGGGCTGTCGCTTGCCCAGTGGTTCTTCTCCTCGGTGCGAGGCGGCGCTGTCGTGCGCCGCCCTGTCTGGTCTTCGGTGACCCCCAGGGGCCCGTCGCCCGGCTCAGCCCACTTCCGCAGGGAGATCTCGGGTCCGGGCACCGCGCCGGGGACGGTCGGTGTCTGTTGCTTACGTTCCAGGTTACGCGCCCGGGGCCGTGCCGGTTCCACGGGCCGGGGCGCGTGCCCCCCGCCGACGAGCGCCCGCCAGGCGTCGAGCCGGGCCTGCCGGATGGTCTCGCTGGCCGACCTCAGCGCCTCGCGGGCGGCGCGTCCGGCCTCGACGGCCGCCAGCTTGGCCGGGGCCCAGACCTGATCGCGTACGAAGTGGCCGACCGGCGTGCAGACGTTGCGGTAGAACCACGCCACGGGGTGCCCGAGCAGATTCCGGGCCAGCCACTTCAAGGCGCGGCCGACGGCCCGCGACACGAACCCGGCGACGCGCCAGGCGACCACGAGCGCGGCGCCGGTCTCCCGGCCGACGACCACGAGGGCGCGGCCGACCGGGGTGAGGATCCAGCGGCACACGAAGCGGGCGGGCGCGACGACCAGGACGCCCGCCAGCCATATGACGCCCGTCCACACGCCCCGGCCCGCCGGGGCGAGCACGCGCGCGTACAGCCAGGCCAGACCGTGGCCGAGCGGAGTGAGGATCCACCGGTACAGCGCGGTCCACGGCCAGACGAGGACCGCCCACACCAGCCACCCGATGCCATGACCGAGCGGCGTGAGCAACCGGACGTACACCCAGGCCAGGACACGGGCCAGTCCGCGACCGAGCGGAGCCAGGACGGCGCGGTACAGCCAGGCCAGCGGAACCGCGATGCCGTAGGTGGCGACCGGCACGGCCACGTACCGCCACACGGCCACCCAGGGCCAGTAGAAGACGGCCTTGACCAGCCACCACGCCCCGATGGCGACGACCTCGGCGAGCCACGCGATCGCGCGCCCGATCGGGGTCAGCACCGTCTCGTACAGCCACCCCAGCGCCCGGCCGATCGGCCTCAGCAGCACGCGCTCCAGCGCCCGCCCGCACACCACGAGCAGGTCCCACACCATGCGCAGGGGCACGACGACGACCAGCACCACGATCCGCACCGGGATCCTGATGGCCACCGTCAGACAGCCTTCGGGCTGCTCGGGCTGCTGCTGCCGCTTCTCCAGGTCCATGATCGGGGAGACGCGAAAGGCCCGGCCCTGGGTTTCCCCAGGGCCGGGCCGTCGCAGGAGTGTTACACCGCCCAGACCCGCGCCCTGCACGCCTATCTGCGCTGGCGCAACAGGAACGCCCGCCACCCAGACGTCCTGGCCGCCCAGCGCCGCCAGCGCGCCCGCATCCGCAGTGAGAACGGCATCCGCTGGGGCGGACGCCCCGTCCCTGAAGCCGCGTGACCTTCGGTTTTCAGGCCTCAACGATCAAGGCCCAGTGCATTGGGAATGCCCCGGATCCAGGCGGCCCGGCCCGGCTCTTCCGCGGCGATGCGCTCCAGGACCTCGATGAACCGCCGGCGCTCACCCGAATCCATCCTGCCGAGCTCATGGGCGATGTCTTCCAGGGTGCTCAACGCCGAATGCGATTCATGCCCCACCTCGACGAGATCCTCCAAGGTCGCCATCGCCGTCAGAAGGGCCCTGACCACTTCGTCTCCCTGAACCACAGCTTCGCCCTCTTCAACACGAGTGATCACGAGACGATGCTGCCACCCGCGCTGGTGTCCAGGACACCACCAGTGCCAAAGCCTCACGACCGCTCACGCCGTCCGGTCGAACGCCATCCGACACCGTGAACGTATGCGGTCAGGGCACTAGCCGAGATCCACCGATGAGTTCCGCAGGCTGCGCCGGTCTACCAGGACGTACGCCATCGAGCCACCGACTGGAGACCCACCATGACCAATCCCGCACACCCCGGCCGCATGCTGTTCGTGAACATCCCCGTAGCGGACCTCGAGCGCAGCAAGGCGTTCTTCGCTGAGCTCGGGTTCAGCTTCAACCCGAAGTTCACCGACGAGACCGCCGCCTGCATGCTGGTCGGCGAGCACGCCTTCGTCATGCTACTCAGCCGCGAGAAGTTCGCGGAGTTCGCGAAACTGCCGATGGCCGATCCCACCACGCACACGCTGGCGCTGTACTGCTTCAGCGTGGCATCCCGCGATGAGGTCGATACGGTCAGCGCCGCTGCGCTCGCGGCGGGTGGCTCCGAGGCGGATGGCGCCGAGGACTACGGCTTCATGTACTCACGCAGCTTCTTCGACCTCGACGGCCACGGCTGGCAGGTCATGTGGATGGACCCGGCGGCGGCGGAGCAGGGCCCCGAGGCGTTCGCAGCCTCCGTGCAGGACGCCGACGCCCTGGCCTGACCTACCACGTTCCACACGTGCGCCGTCGTCGTGCGGCCGACCGCGCCAGCCACGACGGTTCCGACCTCATGCACTGTGTGCCTGCCTCTTGGAGAAAGCTGAGGTTCGGCTCCGTCGAGGGCCTCACAGCGCCAGATTGACGGGCTCAAACGCCACCACGCCGAGAGCCCCTCCCAGAGGGAAGGGGCTCAAAGGCCACACAGCCTCGCATAAGCCTGGAACGAGCCCTCAGATCCACTCCACCTCGGAGACGATGTGCAGGGCACTGCCAGGACCCGGCAGCGACGTCCGAGAGGACGCCAGCGGCGCCGACGGGCGAGGGGGCGAAGCGACGACCGCAGCCAGCACCGCAGCCACCTCCTCCTCGCTCACCCCCGCCAGCGCCTCAATCACCCGATCGAGTGCCTCGCTCACGTCAGTGGGTGTGACCACTCGCGGCGGGCGTCGGACCTGCGTTCTTGACCGTCAGAGGCAGCAACTTCTTGCCGGTCGGGCCGATTTGTATGGTCGTATCCATCTGCGGACAGACACCGCAGTCGAAGCACGGCGTCCAGCGGCAGTCCTCGACCTCGGTCTCGTCGAGCGCGTCCTGCCAGTCCTCCCAGAGCCAGTCCTTGTCGAGACCGGAGTCCAGGTGGTCCCAGGGCAGGACCTCCTCGTACGTACGCTCACGGGTCGTGTACCAGTCGACGTCGACGCCGGACTCGGGCAGCGTCTTCTCCGCGCACTCCATCCACCGGTCGTACGAGAAGTGCTCACGCCAGCCGTCGAAGCGGCCCCCGTCCTCGTAGACGGCGCGGATGACGGCGCCGATGCGGCGGTCGCCGCGCGAGAGCAGGCCCTCGACGATGCCGGGCTTGCCGTCGTGGTAGCGGAAGCCGATGGAGCGGCCGTACTTCTTGTCACCGCGGATCTTGTCGCGGAGCTTCTCCAGGCGGGCGTCGGTCCCCTCGGCGGAGAGCTGCGGGGCCCACTGGAACGGCGTGTGCGGCTTGGGCACGAAGCCGCCGATCGACACCGTGCAGCGGATGTCGTTCGAGCCGGAGACCTCGCGGCCCTTCTGGATCACCTTGGTCGCCATGTCGGCGATCTGCAGGACGTCGTCGTCGGTCTCGGTCGGCAGACCGCACATGAAGTACAGCTTCACCTGGCGCCAGCCGTTGCCGTACGCGGTGGCGACGGTCCGGATCAGGTCCTCCTCCGAGACCATCTTGTTGATGACCTTGCGGATGCGCTCGGAGCCGCCCTCGGGGGCGAAGGTGAGACCGGAGCGGCGGCCGTTGCGGGTCAGCTCGTTCGCCAGGTCGATGTTGAACGCGTCGACGCGGGTGGACGGGAGGGACAGACCGATCTTGTCCTCCTCGTACCGGTCCGCGAGGCCCTTGGCGATGTCGCCGATCTCGCTGTGGTCCGCGGAGGACAGCGACAGCAGGCCGACCTCCTCGAAGCCGGTCGCCTTGAGGCCCTTCTCGACCATGTCGCCGATGCCGGTGATGCTGCGCTCGCGCACGGGGCGCGTGATCATGCCGGCCTGGCAGAAGCGGCAGCCGCGGGTGCAGCCGCGGAAGATCTCGACGGACATCCGCTCGTGGACGGTCTCGGCGAGCGGGACGAGCGGCTGCTTGGGGTAGGGCCACTCGTCGAGGTCCATGACGGTGTGCTTGGACACGCGCCACGGCACGCCCGACTTGTTCGGTACGACGCGGCCGATGCGGCCGTCGGGCAGGTACTCGACGTCGTAGAAGCCCGGGACGTACACGCCGCCGGTCTTCGCGAGACGGAACAGCAGCTCCTCGCGGCCGCCGGGGCGGTCCTCGGCCTTCCAGGCGCGGATGATCTCGGTGATCTCCAGGACGGCCTGCTCGCCGTCGCCGATGACCGCGCAGTCGATGAAGTCCGCGATCGGCTCGGGGTTGAAGGCGGCGTGGCCGCCCGCGAGGACGATCGGGTCGTCGACGGTGCGGTCCTTGGCCTCCAGCGGGATGCCTGCGAGGTCGAGGGCCGTGAGCATGTTCGTGTAGCCGAGCTCGGTGGAGAAGCTCAGGCCGAGGACGTCGAAGGCCTTGACGGGGCGGTGGCTGTCCACGGTGAACTGCGGGACGCCGTGCTCGCGCATCAGCGCTTCGAGGTCCGGCCACACGCTGTACGTGCGCTCGGCGAGGACGCCCTCGCGCTCGTTCAGTACCTCGTAGAGAATCATGACGCCCTGGTTGGGCAGTCCGACCTCGTACGCGTCCGGGTACATGAGCGCCCAGCGCACGTCGCAGCTCTCCCACGGCTTGACCGTGGAGTTCAGCTCACCACCGACGTACTGGATGGGCTTCTGCACATGCGGGAGCAGAGCTTCGAGCTGTGGGAAGACCGACTCGGCAGACATCAGGAAACCTTCGTGGGCTGGCAAAGGGCGATTCTCAAGCGTAACCCGATCGGGACGTGCTCCCCGCCCGCCCAGGAGGCGCCGGGGTCAGGCCGTCAGTGCCGCGCGCAGCTTGGGCCGGGACGCCTTGTCCCAGACGTCGGGGAGCTCGCGCTCCCGGTCGGCGGCCGACGCCTGCTCCTGGCCGAAGAGAAGTCCCCAGCTGAACGCCGATTCACCGGCCGCGTAGGCCTGGATCGCGAGGTCGCGGAGGGTGTCGCGGGCGACGACGCTGTCCTGGTGGTCGCCGAGGACGGTCTGGACGGCCTTCATGCGCTTGGCGAATTTCCTGGCCGGCTTGCCGAGGGCGGGGGTCGCGGCCTCCGCGGCGTAGCGGGCGCGCTTGGCGGCCTTGCGCGCGTCGTGCATGGCGAGGTCCCGGTCGTGGCCCGCGGGGAGGCCGAGTGCGTGCGCGACGCGGGCCGCGAGGCGGCCGTAGTCCTTGAGTACGGCCTTGGGCAGGGCGTCTTCGGGCTTCGCGGCGGCGGCCTCGAGGAGGGGCGGCTCGTCGAGGAGGGCGTCGAGGGCGTCCAGGAGGGCGAGGTACCGCTTGGTGTCGAGGACGGCGACCGAGCGGCGCCGCGCGTCGGACCGGTTCGCGGTGCCCCAGAACGTGAGCCTCCGCCGGACCGGCCCGAGCACCAGCGTATCCGGCAGCCCGTCGACGCGGTCGCGCAGCCGCTCGGCCAGGACTTCCTGGTCCCGGGCGGCCCCCAGCTCTCCCGCCAGCCATTTGAGCTCGTCGCCGAGCGGGTCGGTGACCTGCCGGTCGATGATCTTCCGGTACGTCTTGAAGGCGCTGCGCATGCGGCGCGTGGCGACCCGCATCTGGTGCACGGCGTCGGGCAGGTCCCGCCGCACGGCGGGGTCGAGCGCGACGACGGCGTCCCGCTGCTCCCGCAGATAGGCGAGGACGAACTCGCCGGCGTCCTTTGGTCCGAGCCGTGCCCCGCGGTCCCTGACGGTCTTCGCGGCCTCGGCGGCCTTCGGGGCCTTGGCGTCCTTGCCGGTCCGCTTCGTGGCGCGGGTGTCGACCGCCCCGGCGGGCGCGGACCCGGGCTCGGCCCCGGATTCGGCCCCGGCGGAGGCGGGTGCTGTCTCCTCCAGCGCCCGTGCCAGCTTGGACGCGGCCGACGAGGGCCGCACCCCCGCCTTGCCGAGGCGCTTGCCGACGGCGTCGAGCAGGGCCGGGTCACCGTCGTCGGCGAGCTCGACCTCGATCTCGGTCCAGGACGTCGTGCCGCCACCCTCCGTGAGGCGCTCGGCGAGCACGGAGTCGACGGACAGTTCGGCGAGGAGTTCGCCCTGCTCGTCGACCAGGTGGCTGACGTCCCGGGAGGAGAGCAGCCGGACGACGGGAACGAGTTCGGCATCGCGCGTGCGCGAGCGGACGAGGTCCGTGAGGGCGCGGGGCAGGGTGTCGTCGAGGGGGGCGCGGATCTCGTCGCGGATGCCCGCGGACACGGGGAACTTCAGGTGCCAGCCCTCGTCGCCGCCGCCCGTGCGCCGCCGCAGCGTGATCCCGTCCGCCGCGAGGCGCAGCTCGGGGGTGTCGTAGTAGGTGGCGTCCAGCTCCGTCACGCCTTGGTGGACGACGGCCGCCACCCCGGCCACGCCGGTCAGGTCCGGCAGCTCGGTCCCGGCGTCGGCTTCGTACTTGCGCTCGATTTCCCGCTTCGTGTCCGCCATGAACAAAATCTAGACGCCATGGCGCCTCCGCGTCAGTACGTACCGAGCCGTTGTCGGTCCGGGGCCGGTCGTTCCTAGGCCGTCATCGGCCGCTGGACGCGGATCGACTGCAGCAGCCCGACCGCCACCCACACGGCGAACATCGACGAGCCGCCGTACGACACGAAGGGCAGCGGAAGCCCGGCGACGGGCATGATGCCGAGCGTCATCCCGACGTTCTCGAAGGACTGGAAGGCGAACCAGGCGATGATCCCGGCCGCGACGATCGTGCCGTACAGCTCGGTCGTCTCGCGGGCGATCCGGCAGGCCCGCCACAGCACCACACCCAGCAGGAAGAGGATGAAGCCGGCTCCCACGAAGCCGAGTTCCTCGCCCGCCACGGTGAAGACGAAGTCGGTCTGCTGCTCCGGCACGAACTGGCCCGTCGTCTGCGAGCCCTTGAAGAGGCCGGTGCCGAGCAGCCCGCCGGAGCCGATCGCAATGCGCGCCTGGTTGGTGTTGTAGCCGACGCCCGCCGGGTCGAGCTCGGGGTTGGCGAAGGCGGCGAAGCGGTTGATCTGGTACTCGTCGAGGAGTCCGAGCGCGGTGACCAGGACGGCGCCGGCGACGCCCGTGCCGATGAGCCCGAGGACCCAGCGGTTGGAGGCGCCGGAGGCGAGCAGCACGCCGAGCACGATCACGACCATCACCATGACCGAGCCGAGGTCCGGCATCAGCATCACGATCGCCATGGGGACGGCCGCCAGGCCGAGGGACTTGGCGACCGTGCCGTGGTCGGGGTGGACCTGGTCGCCCGCGTCGACCTGGGCCGCCAGCAGCATCGCCATGCCCAGAATGATCGTGATCTTCACGAACTCGGACGGCTGGAGGGAGAATCCGCCGCCGACCACGATCCAGGCGTGCGCACCGTTGATCGTCGCGCCGAGCGGTGTGAGCACCAGCAGGACGAGCAGCACGGAGATCCCGTACAGGACCGGCACGGCTCCGCGCAGGGTGCGGTGGCCGAGCCAGATCGTGCCGGCCATCAGGGCGAAGCCGATGCCGGTGTTCAGCAGATGGCGGAACAGGAAGTAGTACGGGTCGCCCTGGTTGAGCTCGGTGCGGTTGCGCGTGGCCGACCAGACGAGCAGCGCGCCGATCAGCGACAGCGCGACGGCGGACAGCAGCATCGGCCAGTCGAGCCGGCGCAGCATCGAGTCACGGGCGGTGAGCCTGGCCCAGGGGCCGCGTTCGGGGGCGTACCGCGCGACCGAGAAGCCGTGGGTTCCGGCCATGGGTCAGTCCCTCCGCCCTGTCGCGGGCGGCGGGCCCGCGAGCGTCTTGGGCTCTTCCGGCTTCGGCTTCTGCGGGGCGTAGGGCCGGATCTGCGGGGCGTCGATCGTCCCGTCGGGGCTGATCTTCGGCAGGGCCTTCTGCGGCTGCGGCAGCAGGGCCTGCTTGAGATCCTGGTTGCCTTCCATGTCGAGCCCGTAGAGCGCGTTGTAGATGTTGCGCACGGCGGGGCCGGAGGCGCCCGAGCCCGTACCGCCCTGGGAGATCGTCATGACGATCGAGTAGTCCTTGGTGTACGTGGCGAACCACGAGGTCGTCTGCTTGCCGTGGACCTCTGCCGTGCCGGTCTTGGCGTGCATCGGGATCTTGTCCTGCGGCCAGCCGCCGAATCGCCAGGCGGCCGTACCTCGGGTGGCGACTCCCGCGAGGGCTTCGTCCATCAGCGCCCGCGTCTTGGCGTTCATCGGCAGCTTGCCGTGCGACTTGGGCTTGATCTCCCGCACGCTCCTGCCGTCGGCGCTGATGACCGCCTTGCCGACGGTGGGGTCGTAGAGGGTGCCGCCGTTGGAGATGGCGGCGTAGATCGTGGCCATCTGGATGGGGGTGACGAGCGTGTCGCCCTGGCCGATGGAGTAGTTGACGGAGTCACCGGCGCGCATGAGGTTGCCTTCGAGGCAGTTCTCGTACGAGAGCTGCTGGACGTAGGTGCCGCCCTTCTTCCCGGTCTTGCACCAGTAGTCCTTGTTCGCCTCCCAGAACTTCTGCTTCCAGCGGCGGTCGGGGACCCGGCCGGTCTCCTCGTTGGGCAGGTCGATCCCGGTCTCCGCGCCGAGGCCGAACTGGTGGGCGGTCTTGTAGAACCAGTCCGCCGGGTTCTTCTTCGGCTTGAGGCCGCCGTCCTTGATCCACTGCTGGTGGGCGAGACCGTAGTAGACGGTGTCGCAGGAGACCTCGAGGGCCTGGCCGAGGGTGATGCTGCCGTGGCCCTGGGACTCGAAGTTCTTGAAGACCTGGTTGCCGATGGAGTACGAGCTCGGGCAGGGGTAGCGGCCCTTGAAGTCGTAGCCGGCGTTGACCGCCGCGGTGGTCGGGACGACCTTGAAGATCGAGCCGGGTGCGGCCTGGCCCTGGATGGCCCGGTTCAGCAGCGGGAAGTTGGACTTCTTGCCGGTCAGCTTGGCGTAGTCCTTGGCGGAGATGCCGCCGACCCAGGCGTTGGGGTCGTAGGTGGGCAGCGAGGCCATCGCGACCACCCGGCCGGTCTTCGCCTCCATGACGACGACGGCGCCCGAGTCGGCCTTGTAGTTCCGGTTGGTGTTGTCGTCGAAGACCTTGCGGGCTTCCTTCATCGCGTTGTTGAGCTCCCACTCGGCGACCGCCTGGACGCGGGCGTCGATGGAGGTGACGACATTGGCGCCGGGCTCGGCCTTGTCCGCCTTGGCCTGGCCCATGACGCGGCCGAGGTTGTCGACCTCGTAGCGGGTGACACCGGCCTTGCCGCGCAGATCCTTGTCGTACGTACGCTCGAGTCCGGAGCGGCCGACCTGGTCGGAGCGGAGGAACGGCGAGTCGGTGTCCTTGGCCTTCTCGATCTCCTCGTCGGTGACGGGCGAGAGATAGCCGAGTACCTGCGAGGTGTTGGCCTTGCCGGGTGCCGGGTAGCGGCGGACGGCGGTGGGCTCGGCGGTGATGCCGGGGAAGTCCTCGGCGCGCTCGCGGATCTGGAGAGCCTGCTGGGTGGTGGCCTCGTCGGTGACCGGGATCGGCTGGTACGGGGAACCGTTCCAGCAGGGCTGCGGGGTCTTGGAGTCGCAGAGCCGGACCTTGTCCATGACGTCCTTCGGCTTCATGCCGAGGACCGCCGCGAGCCGGGTGAGGACGCCTTTGCCGTCGTCCTTCATCTTCAGCAGATCGGTGCGGGACGCGGAGACGACGAGACGGGTCTCGTTGTCGGCGAGCGGCACTCCGCGGGCGTCGAGGATCTCGCCGCGG
This sequence comes from Streptomyces sp. NPDC059909, assembly GCF_042730885.1. Lineage (NCBI taxonomy): Bacteria > Bacillati > Actinomycetota > Actinomycetes > Kitasatosporales > Streptomycetaceae > Streptomyces > Streptomyces sp. NPDC059909. Next base: position 37,393 of record NZ_JBHWKX010000014.1, on the reverse strand, counting down.
ACGGCGGGCTGGACGACCTGCTGGACGCCGTTTCCCGAGGCCTCCTTGGCGTACTCCTCGCCGTCGCGGATCTGGATGAACCAGAGGCGTCCGCCCAGGGTGGCGAGGAGGGAGAAGACGAGGATCTGGATGACGACGAGCCGGATCTGGACGCGAGGGGTCCGTCCGGTCTCGGGAATGTTGGTCACGCTGCCGATGCCCCCTCGATCACAGTCGCTTGATTCCCTTGATGCGGCCGGCGCGGGACGCTCGTGTCCTGGCCGCCTTCACGCGGAGTCCGCCGCTGCGCTGGCTGCCGATCCGCAGTCCGGTGCCGAAGGACGTCCATCCGTTGGACACGTCGGTGGCGCCGGACTGGTTCTCGGCGAGCGGGTCGTTCTCGGCGCGTCTCGCCAGCGCCATGATCAGCGGCACGGTGAACGGCGCGAGCAGCAGGTCGTACACGGCCGCGGTGAACAGCAGCGAGCCGAGGCCGACATGGCGGGCGGCCGTGTCGCCGACGAGGGCGCCGACGCCCGCGTACAGCAGGGTGGAGCCGACGGCGGCGGCGACGACCACGAGCATCGGTCCCGTGGCCGAGGTGAGCCGGCCGGTCTCCGGCTTGACGAGGCCCGCGAGATAGCCGATGACGCACAGCACGAGCGCGTAGCGTCCCGCGGCGTGGTCGGCGGGCGGGGCGAGGTCGGCGAGCAGGCCCGCACCGAAGCCGATGAGGGCGCCGCTGACGTGCCCGTACACGAGCGCGAGGGCGAGGACGACGAGCAGCAGCAGGTCGGGGACGGCCCCGGGGAGGTGGAGGCGGGAGAGGACGGAGACCTGGACGACGAGGGCGACCACGACCAGCGTGGTGGAGAGCAGCATCCGGTTGAAGCGCATGGTGTTCAGCTCCTCCTGCTACTCGTCGTTCTGGCCGGTGTCTGTGCCTGTGTCAGTGCCCGTATCGGGGCCGGTACTCGCTCCGGTGTCCCTGCGGGCGTCCGCCGCGGTGTCCGCGCCCGTGCGGGTGTCCGTGCCGTCGCCCTGACTCCCGTCCTCTTCCTGGCCGTTGGGCGACGGGGTCACCGTCACCGTGACCGTGGGCGTGGGGGTCGGCTTCGGCTTCGCCGGGAGGACCGTGTCGCGCGGGTCGCTGCGCGGCGCCTGGACGACGACTCCGACGATGTCGAGCTTGGAGAAGGAGGCGAACGGGCGGACGAAGATGGTCCGTGTGAGGTCGCCGCCGGACGGGTCGACGCGGACGACCTCGCCGACCGGTACCCCGGGCACGAACGGCTTGTCGGCCTGCGAGCCGAAGGTGACCAGCCGGTCGCCCTTCTTCACCTTGGCCTTGCCGTTGAGGAGCTGCACGGACAGCGGCCGGTCGCCCTGACCGGTCGCGAAGCCGAGCTCGTCGGTGCCTTCCATGCGCGTACCGACCGTGAAGTCCGGGTCGTTGGCGAGGAGTACGGTCGCGGTGTCCGGGCCGACGGTGGTGACTCGGCCGACGAGCCCGTCGCCGTTGAGCACGGTCATGTCGCGGAGGATGCCGTCCCGGGAGCCGACGTCGATGGTGACGGTCCAGGAGAAGCCCTGGGCGGCTCCTATGGCGATGACCTCGGCGGCCTTGATGCCGTACTGCCCGTTGGCCGCCTTCTTCAGCATGTCGTCGAGCTGACGGAGCCGGCTCTGGTTGCGGGCGTCGCTGCCGAGCCTCGCCTTGAGGGTGGCGTTCTCCCGTTCCAGCACGGCGATCCGGTTGTGGCGCTCCCCCGAGTCCCGGACCGCTCCGATGGCGTTGCCGATCGGGTCGACGGCCGCCGCCACGCCGTTCTCGACCGGTCCGAATACCGCGGCGGCGGCCTGCCGGGCGCCGTCCACCGGTGACTCCTGGCCGCCGCGGATGTCCACCGTGATCAGTGCGAACGCGATGGCGATCAGCAGGACCAGGAGCAGCCGGCTCTCTTTCGTGTCCCTCACGTGCGGCGGCCGTGCCTTCCTCATAGGAATGTGTGTGCTGCGTGCCGTTGTGCTCTGTGATGTTGCGGAGTGGCGCTGATGTTGTTGTGTGGCGGTGCTTTGTGCCGTTATACCAACGATCCGCCGTACGGGTCCGGCAGCGGCCGCACAGGGGGTCCCCCGGGCGGACGGACCAGGGGGAGGCTTCGGGTTGTGTCCGCTACCTGCGCGGCTGGGCGTCCAGCACCTGCTGGAGCGCCTCGAACTCCTCGACGCACTTGCCGGAGCCGAGCGCGACCGAGTCCAGGGGGTCCTCGGCGATGTGGATGGGCATACCGGTCTCGTGGCGCAGGCGCTCGTCGAGGCCGCGCAGCAGGGCGCCACCGCCGGTGAGGACGATGCCGCGGTCCATGACGTCGCCGGACAGCTCGGGCGGGCACTTGTCGAGCGTGGTCTTCACGGCGTCGACGATCGCGTTGACCGGCTCCTCGATGGCCTTGCGGACCTCGGCGGCGGAGATGACCACCGTCTTCGGCAGACCGGAGACCAGGTCGCGGCCGCGGATCTCGGTGTGCTCGTCCTTGTCCATCGCGTAGGCCGAGCCGATGGTGATCTTGATGTTTTCGGCGGTGCGCTCACCGAGAAGGAGGCTGTACTCCTTCTTGATGTGCTGGATGATCGCGTTGTCCAGCTCGTCGCCGGCCACCCGGATGGACTGTGCCGTGACGATTCCGCCGAGGGAGATCACGGCCACCTCGGTGGTGCCGCCGCCGATGTCCACCACCATGTTGCCGGTGGCCTCGTGGACCGGCAGACCCGCTCCGATGGCGGCGGCCATCGGCTCCTCGATGATGTGCACCTGGCGCGCGCCGGCCTGCGTCGAGGCCTCGATGACCGCCCGTCGCTCGACTCCGGTGATGCCGGAGGGCACACAGACGACGATGCGCGGGCGCGCCGCCCAGCGACGCTTGTGGATCTTGAGGATGAAGTAGCGGAGCATCCGCTCGGTGATCTCGAAGTCGGCGATCACGCCGTCCTTGAGCGGGCGCACCGCGACGATGTTCCCCGGCGTGCGGCCGATCATCTTCTTGGCCTCGGAGCCCACCGCGAGGATCCCGCCGGTGTTCGTGTTGATGGCGACGACGGACGGCTCGTTGAGGACGATCCCACGACCCCTGACGTACACCAGCGTGTTGGCGGTCCCGAGGTCGACAGCCATGTCACGGCCGATGAACGACATTGAGTTCCCCTTGTGTCCCATGAGGATGCGTCGGGCCTTCCCAAATCGAGCTTTGATGGCTTTTTAGGTAGGCGAGGAGGTGCTGCTCAGGCGCTGTGGCGTGAAGGCTTCCATCGTAGTGCCGCCTGCACGGACACCGCGCGCTGGCCCGCCTCAATAAGGGTGACGACGAGTCGGAGCGAAGCGTTCCCGGTATCGGGGTTCGTATGCCGAGGGGCGACCGAAATTCCTTCGGTCGCCCCAGGCCAGGAGCGCTGGACGGCTGACGCTCAATCAGGAAAGACCCGGGAAGAAAATCTTCAGTTCCCGGATGGCGGACTCCTCGGAGTCCGAGGCGTGAATGAGGTTCTCGCGGACGATCGTGCCGTAGTCGCCGCGGATGGAACCGGGGGCGGCCGCGATCGGGTCGGTCGGGCCCGTCAGGGTGCGGACGCCCTCGATGACGCGCTCGCCCTCGACGACGAGGGCGACGACCGGGCCGGACAGCATGAACTCGACGAGCGGCTCGTAGAACGGCCGGCCGACGTGCTCGGCGTAGTGCTGCTCCAGGGTCTCGCGGTCGAGCCGGCGCAGCTCCAGCGCGGTGATCTGCCAGCCCGCCTTGCGCTCGATACGGCCGATGATCTCGCCGATCAGGCCGCGGCGTACGGCGTCGGGCTTGAGCAGGACGAGCGTGCGCTGGCTCACGGTGCGGGCTCCTTCGAGTGCGGGTCTCGGGTGCGGGACTCGGCGGTCGAGTCCCGGGTCGAGTCCCAGGTGTCGGTTCCTGGGTCTCGGGTCTCGGGATGAGGGGGGCCGGACGCGCCGGCCCCTCAGAGGCTACAGGGCGCCCCCCGTGGACCGTTACGCAGCGTCAGGCCCTGCCGAGGCCTCGGCGGAGTGCTGCGCGGCCCATGCCGCCTTCGCCTCGTCCACCTTGCGTCCGTAGTGCACCGAGGCCCACCACAGGGCGGTGAACACCACGCCAAGGATGAACATCATCGGGACCACGAAGCCGCTCACGATCAGGCCGATCTGCAGGACCCAGCCGAGCTGGACCCCTCCGGGCCGGGTGATCATCCCGCACAGCAGCACCGACAGCAACATCGCGATGCCGCAGACCGTCCAGACCAGCGTCATGGACAGCCCGTCGGTCTTCATCGCCACCAGACCGGCGAAGCCGATCACGAAGAACTCGCCGATCAGCGTCGACGCACAGAGCGTACGCATGGGACTCAGCCCCTCCCCAGCAGCAGCCGGGCCTCGCCGACCGTGATCACGGAGCCGGTGACCAGGATGCCCGCTCCCGCGTACTCCGCCTCTTCCTCGGCGAGCGTGACCGCCGCCTCCAGCGCGTCGTCGAGGCGCGGCTCGACGACCACCCGCTCGTCGCCGAAGACCTCCACGGCCACCGCGGCCAGCTCGTCGGCGTTCATCGCGCGATGGCTGGAGTTCTGCGTGACGACGATCTCCGTGAAGACCGGCTCGAAGGCCTCGAGGACAGCCCTCACGTCCTTGTCGCTGCTGGTGCCCACGACACCGATGAGCCGCGAGAAGCCGAACGCCTCGGTGATGCCCTCGGCGGCCGCCCGCGCCCCCGCCGGGTTGTGCGCGGCGTCCAGGACGACGGTCGGGCTGCGGCGTACGACCTCGAGGCGGCCGGGCGAGACGACGGACGCGAACGCCGTGCGGACGGTGTCCACATCGAGCGTGCGCGCGTGCTGCGCGCCGATGCCGAAGAAGGCCTCGACCGCGGCGAGCGCCACCGCCGCGTTGTGCGCCTGGTGAGCGCCGTACAGCGGGAGGAAGATCTCGTCGTACTCCCCGCCGAGGCCGCGCAGGGTCAGCAGCTGCCCGCCGACCGCGACCTCACGGGACGCGACGCCGAACTCCATGCCCTCGCGGGCCACCGTCGCGTCGACCTCGACGGCCTTCTTCAGCATGACCTGCGCGGCCTCGACCGGCTGCTGCGCCAGGATCACGGTCGCGCCCTGCTTGATGACACCGGCCTTCTCGCCGGCGATCTCGCCCGGGGTCGTGCCCAGGCGGTCGGTGTGGTCCAGATCGATCGGGGTGACCACGGCGACCGACCCGTCGATGACATTGGTGGCGTCCCAGCTGCCGCCCATGCCGACCTCGACGACGGCCACATCGACCGGCGCGTCGGCGAACGCGGCGTACGCCATGCCGGTCAGCACCTCGAAGAAGGAGAGCCGGAACTCCTGGGCGGCGTCGACCATCTCGACGTACGGCTTGATGTCCTTGTACGTGGCGACGAAGCGCTCGGGGTCGATCGGCGCGCCGTCCAGGCTGATCCGCTCGGTGATCGACTGCACGTGGGGCGAGGTGTACCGCCCGGTGCGCAGCTCGAAGGCGCCGAGCAGGGCCTCGATCATGCGGGCCGTGGACGTCTTGCCGTTCGTGCCCGTGATGTGGATCGACGGGTACGCGCGCTGCGGCTCGCCCAGCACGTCCATCAGCGCCGAGATCCGGCTGACCGACGGCTCCAGCTTCGTCTCGCCCCAGCGGGTCGCGAGGTCCGCCTCGACCTCGCGCAGCGCCTTGTCCACCTCCGGGTCGGCGGGCCGCATGGGCACCTGGTCTGCCTGGGGCGGTCCGGCCTGGGTGCGCAGGGTGCGGCTGCCGGCCTCGATCACCGCCAGGTCGGGGTCACGGTCGGTCTCGCCATCGACGATCTCGTCGAACACGTCGGCCTCGTGGATGGCGTCGACGTCGTCGACGTCGTCGGTGTCATCGGCGTCGTCAAAGGGATCCGGCTGCTGCTGCTCACTCACGCTGCCAGTCTACGGAGGGCCACCGACACCACGGTCGAGGCCCGCCTGCAGAGGCCTGCCGATGCCCTGCCCCATGCCCTGCGGACGCCCTGGGGATGCCCTCACAGGCCCGACGGCAGGAGGGCCAGCACGTGGTACGCGCCGTCCCGCGGGCCCGCCGTGAGCACCCCGCCCATGCTCTCGACCCGCTCGCGCATCGAGAACGTGCCGGTCCCGCTCGATACGGGCTCCTCGCGCGCCGGGTCCTCGGCCGCCAGCGGATTGCCGACCTCGATCCGCAGCCGGGCGCCCTCCACGTCGATGTGCACGGTCACCGTCTCCCCCGGCGCGTGCTTGGCGGCGTTCGTCAGACACTCCTGCACCACCCGGTACACCGCGGTCTGCCGCAGCGCCGGGATCCGGCGGGCCCGGTCGGTGATCGTCAGCTCCACCGGGCTGCCCATCCGCTCCCCCTCCGCCGCGAGCGCGGGGAGACCCTCGAGGCCCGGGGTCGCGGTCCGCTCGTCGGCACGCCGCACGATGATCTCGTTCAGCATGTGATGGGCGCGGCGGGCCGTTTCGGCGAGCTCGTCGAAGTCGGCCCCGTGCGCCTCTCCCCGGGCCCGTACGGCCAGCACCTCGGCCCGTACGGCGAGCATGGTCAGCTCCCGGCCCACCAGGTCGTGCACATCGCGGGCGACCGAGGTGCGTTCCTTCTGCACGGCCTGGAGAGCCACGGTCTCCGCGCGCTGTGTCTCCAGCTCACGGATCAGGTCCTGCCGGTACGCGGCGATCCCGACGCCCGAGGCGAGGACTCCGATCGGCACCACCAGACTCAGGAACTCGCTCAGCGAATCGCCCCGATGGGCCGGCCAGCCTGGCGTGCTGAACAGCAGGTACGCCGTCAGGATGTAGCCCGCCGTGGCCACGGCGCCCGCGACACGGCCCCGGAAGCGGCCGAGCGAGTACAGCGCGAACTGGATGAGCGTCAGCTCGTGCAGCCAGCCGAGGAAGCCGAGTGCAACGAGGTACGGCACCCAGGGCGCCCGGCGCCGCAGCAGCAGCGTCGCCGCGCCCGCCGCCAGGACGACGGTCGCGCTCACCCGGCCCAGGGAGTTGTCCGCCTCGGCCAGGCCCGGCACGTCGAGGAGCATCAGCGCGAAGCAGCTGAGCGCGGTGACGGCGTCGACGGCACGCGGCGACACCGCCCAGCGGTCCGCGTACCGGCGCCCCGGGGGGAAAGGAGGGGGGGGGGGCCGGGCGGGGGGGGGGGGGGGGGTTGGGGGGGGGTGGGCCTCTGCCCCACTCGGGGGGAGGGGGGGGTATGGTCCCAGCGGAGAAAGGGAGCGGC
>NZ_JBHWKX010000014.1:25271-30104 GCF_042730885.1 Streptomyces sp. NPDC059909 | reverse complement strand
AGGGGGACAAAAAGCCAAGTGGTATAGCGGTAGGCCCCCCGTCGAGGGGGCTGTGCGGCGCGCGGGTTCTCCGACGGCGGGCTTGTGCGGCATGTCTCCATCATCCACACCGTGCGGTGGACCCGCGTGTCCGTCCTCGAGCGGCGGACGGGCTCGGCGGGTGCCCGGCACCGCCGTCCGGACCGGTGTCCGCCCCCCAAGGCCGGCCGGGCTTGATGCGTGCCCGGCACCGCCGCGTGGGCCGGCGTGGGCCGGAGATCCCTGCACACAAAAAAGCCGGACGGGCTCCTCTGGAGCCCGTCCGGGGGAAGCCGTGCCGGCTAGGCCTGGGGCAGGCCGGCCAGCTGGGCGCTGATGCGCTCGATGTCCTCCTCGGCCTTGGCGAGCCGGCCGCGGATCTTGTCGACGACATTGTCCGGGGCCTTCGCCAGGAACGCCTCGTTGCCGAGCTTCGCGGTCGCCTGGGCCTTCTCCTTCTCCGCCGCGGCGAGATCCTTCGCGAGCCGCTTGCGCTCCGCGGCGACGTCGATCACACCGGAGAGGTCCAGAGCGACCTCCGCGCCCGCGACCGGCAGGGTCGCCGTCGCGTGGAAGGAATCGCCCTCCGGCTGGAGGCGCAGCAGCTGCCGGATCGCGCCCTCGTGGGGCGCCAGCGCGGTGCCGTCCAGGGTGAGGCGGGCCGGAACCTTCTGGCCGGGCTGCAGCCCCTGGTCGGAGCGGAAGCGGCGGACCTCGGTGACGACTCGCTGGACCAGCTCGATCTCGCGCTCCGCGGCCTGGTCGCGGAAGCCGGAGTCCTTCGGCCAGTCGGCGATGACGACCGACTCGCCGCCCGTGAGCGTGGTCCACAGCGTCTCGGTGACGAAGGGGACGACCGGGTGGAGCAGGCGCAGCGTGACGTCGAGGACCTCACCGAGGACGCGGGCGGAGACCTTCGCGGGCTCGCCGCCGCCCATGAACGTCGTCTTCGACAGCTCGACGTACCAGTCGAAGACCTCGTCCCACGCGAAGTGGAAGAGCGCGTCGGAGAGCTTCGCGAACTGGTAGTCCTCGTAGTACGCGTCCACCTCGGCGACCACCGAGTCGAGGCGCGACAGGATCCAGCGGTCGGTCGCCGACATCTGCTCGGGCGCGGGCATCGGGCCCTCGACCGTGGCGCCGTTCATCAGCGCGAAGCGGGTCGCGTTCCAGATCTTGTTGGCGAAGTTGCGCGAGCCCTGGACCCAGTCCTCGCCGATCGGGACGTCGACACCAGGGTTGGCGCCGCGGGCGAGCGTGAAGCGCAGCGCGTCGGAGCCGTACTTGTCCATCCAGTCCAGCGGGTTGACCGCGTTGCCGAAGGACTTCGACATCTTCTTGCCGAACTGGTCGCGGACCATGCCGTGCAGGGCGATGGTGTGGAACGGCGGGGTGCCGTCCATCGCGTACAGGCCGAACATCATCATCCGGGCGACCCAGAAGAAGAGGATGTCGTAGCCGGTGACCAGGACGGAGTTCGGGTAGAACTTCGCGAGGCTCTCGGTCTGCTCCGGCCAGCCCAGCGTGGAGAACGGCCACAGGCCGGAGGAGAACCAGGTGTCGAGGACGTCGGTCTCCTGGGTCCAGCCCTCGCCGCTCGGGGGCTGCTCGTCCGGTCCGACGCAGACGATCTCACCGTTCGGGCCGTACCAGACCGGGATGCGGTGGCCCCACCAGAGCTGACGCGAGATGCACCAGTCGTGCAGGTTGTCGACCCAGTCGAAGTACCGCTTCTCCATCTCCTGGGGGTGGATCTTGACCTTGCCGTCGCGGACCGCGTCACCCGCGGCCTTCGCCAGCGGGCCGACCTTGACCCACCACTGCATGGACAGCCGCGGCTCGATGGTGGTCTTGCAGCGCGAGCAGTGGCCGACGGAGTGGACGTACGGACGCTTCTCGGCGACGATCCGGCCCTCGGCGCGCAGGGCGCCGACGATGGCGCTGCGGGCCTCCAGCCGGTCCAGGCCCTGGAAGGGGCCGTGCGCGGTGATGATCGCGTGCTCGTCCATGACGGCGAGGCTCGGCAGACCGTGCCGCTGGCCGATCTCGAAGTCGTTCGGGTCATGCGCGGGCGTGACCTTGACGGCACCGGTGCCGAACTCGGGGTCGACATGCTCGTCGGCGACGACGGGGATGCGGCGGCCGGTGAGCGGCAGCACGATCTCGCGGCCGACCAGGTGCTTGTAGCGCTCGTCCTCGGGGTGGACGGCGACGGCCGTGTCACCGAGCATCGTCTCGGCGCGGGTCGTGGCGACGACGATGGAGTCCTCGCCCTCGCCGTACCGGATGGAGACGAGCTCGCCGTCGTCGTCCTGGTACTCGACCTCGATGTCCGAGATGGCGGTCAGACAGCGCGGGCACCAGTTGATGATGCGCTCGGCCCGGTAGATCAGCTCGTCGTCGTAGAGCTTCTTGAAGATGGTCTGGACGGCCTTGGACAGGCCCTCGTCCATGGTGAAGCGCTCACGCGACCAGGCGACGGCGTCGCCCAGACGCTTCATCTGGCCGGAGATCTGGCCGCCGGACTCTGCCTTCCACTGCCAGACGCGCTCGACGAACGCCTCGCGGCCCAGGTCGTGGCGGGACTTGCCCTCCTTGCCGAGCTCGCGCTCGACGACGTTCTGCGTGGCAATGCCGGCGTGGTCCATGCCGGGCTGCCACAGCGTCTCGTAGCCCTGCATCCGCTTGCGGCGGGTGAGGGCGTCGATCAGCGTGTGCTCGAAGGCGTGGCCCAGGTGGAGGCTGCCCGTGACGTTAGGCGGCGGGATGACGATGGTGTACGGAGGCTTCTCGCTCTTCGCGTCGGCCTCGAAATAACCGCGTTCTACCCAGCGCTCGTACAGCTCCCCCTCTACCTCGGCCGGCGCGTACTGGGTCGGCAGTTCGGGGTTGCTGGCTGGCTGCTGCTGAGTGTTCTCGGTCACGGGCCACAGTTTAGAGGTGCCACGGGCCCGTTCTGAAACGGGAATGTTCCGTAACGGTGTGCGCCCTGGTGCCCCGGGACGGTGCCCGTTCCGACAGGATGTTCGGAACGCATAGGCATCTGGAGGGGAACCCAGTAATGAGCTACAACCAGCCGGGCCCGTACGGCGGTCAGCCCCAGCAGCCCGGTCCGTACGGCCAGCCGGGTCCCTACGGTCAGCCGCCGCAGGCCCCGCAGCCCGGCTACGGCTACCCGCAGCAGCCTCCGCAGCAGCCCGGCTACGGGTACCCCCAGCAGGCCCCCCAGGGCGTCCCGCCGCAGCAGCAGGGCTGGGGCCAGCCCCAGCAGCCCGCCCCCTACGGCCAGCCGCCCCAGCAGCCCCCGTACGGCGCGGGCCCCGGCGCCTACCCGCCCCCGCCGCCGGCCCAGGGCGGCGGCAGGAAGACGGGCCTGGTCATCGGCGCGGTGGTCGTGGCACTCGCGGTGGTCGCAGGTGGCGTGTACTTCCTGACGTCGGGCGGCGGCAACAGCGACGTGGCCGACGACACCAAGGGCTACAAGCTCACCCCGGCCGCGTCGGTCGACGACTTCAAGAAGGACAAGGACAGCCCGGCCTCTCTTTCCGCCAAGGAGAAGAAGGAGGTCGAGGCCCTCCTCGGGATCAAGAACCCCAAGCAGGCCGGCGCCTCCTACAAGTCGGGCGACCCGAGCGCCCCGGCGAAGGGGAAGGGCCTGAGCCTCAACGGCCTGTGGGGCGAGATACCCGACCCGGAGAAGGCGATCGACGGTTACTTCCGGAAGATGGAGGAAGGCGACAAGGACGACGAGGAAGACGTCAAGGTCGAATTCGCCGGCGACCCTGCCACCGTGGAGCCGGCGGGCTTCGAAGGCGCCATCATGAAGTGCCAGACCGCCAAGTTCACACCTGTCAGCAGCGATTCCTCCGGGCTGGGCGCAAAGGAGTTCGAGCTGCCGGTCTGCGTCTGGTCCGACTACAGCACCATCGCCGCCGTGAACGTCATCGATGCGGCCCAGTTGCTGGGTGCGGGCGGCAAGGCGGTTCCCCAGGACGAGGTCGCCGCCCTCGCAGCGAAGCTGTACAACACCTCGCGCACCAAGGCCTGATCCACGGAGCACGCGCCATGCAGGGCGCCCGGCCAGCTGACGAACCGGCCGGGCACCCTCTCCGTCCCCCGACACACCGGCCGGAACTGACGTTCGATACGGTGGGCCTGATCAAGTCTGACCAACTCGATTATGCATGGGGGTACTTGTGCGCAGACGAGCCATTTCTGCGATAGCCGGAGGCATTGCATGCCTCCTCGTGCCGCTGGCGGCCACTCCGGCTGCCGCCGCCAACTACGACTCGAAGTGCAGCCCCGTGATCGGCGGCGTCATCGTTGCCCCGCCGGCCACGGGTGGAGGCAAGTGGGACTACGCGAGTCGCACACGACTGAACCCGGTGACGCTGACGGTTGCCGACCGAAAGGCCGACGGGATGAACGTGGGCGTGCGACTCGTCACCCGCAAGAGCAACGGCACCAACCACGCCTGGCCGTGGAAGCGCCTCTACTCCGGTTCCGGAACCTCGCAGAGCTGGGGAACCTCTGCCACGGACTCAGGAGGAATCCGGCTGGCCTGGACGCAGGTGGGAGTGTTCGACGGCAACACGCTGAAGTTGCTGTGCGAGTCGGCCAAGGGAACCAATCTCCACTGGGCATAGCTACCTGAACCAGCAGCCGAAGTAGGCCTTGGACGTCCTGGGGCACATGGGCCTGCAACGCATCAGGGGCGGGGGGGGGGGGGGGGGGGGGGGGGGGGGGGGTGGTGGGGGGGGGGGGGGGGGGGGGGGGGGGTGTTTTCTCTTTGGGTGGGTTTTTTTTTCCTCTCCT
>NZ_JBHWKX010000014.1:13221-25261 GCF_042730885.1 Streptomyces sp. NPDC059909 | reverse complement strand
TCCCGCTCCCCTTTGCCCCCTTCCTCTCCCCCCCCCTCCCCTCCTTCCCGCCCCTCGCGTATGTGCGGTCGAGCGCTACGCGCTCTTCTCGTGGCGGCCGTCGTTCTTCACGATCCTCGGCACCAGCGTCGGGTTCACGTTGTTGTGGACCACGTCCGCCGTGATGACGACGCGGGCCACGTCCTTGCGTGAAGGCACCTCGTACATCACGGACATCAGGACTTCCTCCATGATGGCGCGCAGGCCGCGTGCGCCCGTGCCACGGAGGATGGCCTGGTCGGCGATGGCCTCAAGCGCGGGGCGGTCGAAGTCCAGCTCGACGCCGTCGAGTTCGAACAACCGCTGGTACTGCTTGACCAGGGCGTTGCGCGGCTCGACCAGGATCTTGAGGAGCGCCTCGCGGTCGAGGTTGTGGACCGAGGTGATCACCGGGAGGCGGCCGATGAATTCGGGGATCATGCCGAACTTCACCAGGTCCTCGGGCATGACCTCCTGGAACTGGTCGCTCGCCTCGATCTCCCGCTTGGAGCGGATCGTGGCGCCGAAGCCGATGCCCTTCGCCCCGGCCCGCGACTCGATGATCTTCTCCAGGCCGGCGAAGGCGCCGCCCACGATGAAGAGCACGTTGGTCGTGTCGATCTGGATGAATTCCTGGTGGGGGTGCTTCCGGCCGCCCTGCGGGGGTACGGAGGCGGTCGTGCCCTCGAGGATCTTCAACAGGGCCTGCTGGACGCCCTCACCGCTCACATCCCGGGTGATCGACGGGTTTTCGCTCTTGCGGGCGACCTTGTCGATCTCGTCGATGTAGATGATCCCGGTCTCGGCCTTCTTGACGTCGTAGTCGGCGGCCTGGATCAGCTTGAGGAGGATGTTCTCGACGTCCTCGCCGACATAGCCCGCCTCCGTGAGCGCCGTCGCGTCGGCGATGGCGAACGGGACGTTGAGCATCCGGGCCAGGGTCTGGGCCAGGAGCGTCTTGCCGGAGCCGGTGGGGCCGAGCAGGAGGATGTTGGACTTGGCCAGTTCGATCGCGTCGTCGCGGCCCTGCGCGCCGCCGTTCTCGCCGGCCTGGACGCGCTTGTAGTGGTTGTACACCGCGACCGAGAGCGCCTTCTTCGCGGGCTCCTGCCCGACGACGTACCCCTCGAGGAACTCGTAGATCTCGCGCGGCTTGGGGAGTTCCTCCCACCGCACCTCGGAGGTCTCGGCGAGCTCCTCCTCGATGATCTCGTTGCAGAGGTCGATGCACTCGTCGCAGATGTACACCCCGGGGCCTGCGATGAGCTTCTTCACCTGCTTCTGGCTCTTTCCGCAGAACGAGCACTTGAGCAGGTCGCCGCCATCACCGATGCGTGCCACGAGGTGCTTCCCCTTCGCCTGGGAGCGCTTGGTTCAGCGGCTCCTGGTGCCTCATATCCGACGGTACCTTGCCGGGCCCCTCGTTCGGGCCCCCCTTGGCACGGTTCACATTGACGTGTACCGCGCCAAGGGAAGGTCGGGCGTCAGGCGGCCGCTGCGGCCGTGCTCTTGCGGGTCGACACGATCTGGTCGACCAGGCCGTACGCGAGGGCGTCCTCGGCGGTCAGGATCTTGTCGCGCTCGATGTCCTCGCGGACCTTCTCGATCGGCGTGGACGAGTGCTTGGCCAGCATCTCCTCCAGCTGCTCGCGCATGCGCAGGATCTCGTTGGCCGCGATCTCCAGGTCGGAGAGCTGCTCCCGGCCGGTCTGCGAGGACGGCTGGTGGATCAGCACGCGGGCGTGCGGCAGGGCCATCCGCTTGCCGGGGGTGCCCGCGGCGAGCAGGACGGCGGCGGCGGAGGCCGCCTGGCCCATGCAGACCGTCTGGATGTCCGGCTTCACGAACTGCATCGTGTCGTAGATGGCGGTCAGCGCGGTGAAGGAGCCACCGGGGCTGTTGATGTAGATCGAGATGTCGCGGTCCGGGTCCATCGACTCCAGGCACAGCAGCTGCGCCATGACGTCGTTGGCGGAGGCGTCGTCGATCTGGACGCCGAGGAAGATCACGCGCTCCTCGAAGAGCTTCGCGTACGGGTCGTACTCGCGCACGCCCTGCGAGGTGCGCTCGACGAAGCGGGGGACGACGTAGCGGTTGTCCACCTGCGGGCCCGTGTAGAGGCCGCTCGCGGAGAGATTGTTCTGCATGTGCATGTCGGTGTTCACCATCCTGGTGGCGTTCGGCGGGCTGAGGGTCCGGTTGGGCGGGCGCGCGGGGCTCAGGCCCCGGTGCCGCCACCGCCCGGAACGCCCGAAGCGAGGGAGATGATCTCGTCGATGAGCCCGTAGCCCTTGGCTTCCTCGGCGGTGAACCAGCGGTCGCGGTCGCCGTCGCGGATGATCGTCTCGACGGTCTGGCCGGAGTGGTGGGCGGTGATCTCCGCCATGCGCTTCTTGGTGCGGAGCAGGTACTCGGCCTGGATCTTGATGTCCGATGCGGTACCGCCGATGCCGGCGGAGCCCTGGTGCATCAGGATGTCGGTGTGCGGGAGCGCGAAGCGCTTGCCCGCGGTGCCGCCGGTGAGCAGGAACTGGCCCATGGAGGCGGCCATGCCCATGCCGATGGTGACGACGTCGTTCGGGATGTACTGCATGGTGTCGTAGATCGCCATGCCGGCCGTCACCGAGCCACCGGGGCTGTTGATGTAGAGGTAGATGTCCTTCTCGGGGTCTGCGGCCAGGAGAAGGAGCTGCGCCGTGATCTTGTTGGCGATGTCGTCGTCGACCTGCTGGCCCAGGAAGATGATGCGCTCGCCGAGCAGTCGGCTGTAGACCTGGTCGCCGAGGCCTCCACCGATGGACGGCTCACCGGCGGCGTTAGGCATCAGATTCGTCACGTAATCCACCTGCTCGTCTCTGACGGCTGCGGCCGTCTCAGCGTCTTCGTACTACGGGGGGCTGGAAGATCCCCGGGGCGGGTACTCCCCAACCCTCGTATTCATGGACCCTAACGCGCTGGTGGGCGGGCGCCATCCCGCTTCCCGAACTGTTCGCTGGGAGCGCAAGGTACGGGGGCGTTCGAGCGTCGCGTATGCCGACGTCAGCGCCCCGCGTACGCCCACGTCAGAGGGCTCCGCGGAGATCCGCCCGGGTGCGGTGCGCGCGGCGTGTTACGACGACGGGCCCGGGCGCGCACAGGGCGCGGCCGGGCCCGTCGTACGGGGTTCAGCGCGAGGCTCAGGCCTCGGTCTTCTCCTCGTCGTCCTTCGCGGCGTCGGCGTCACCGGTGGCCGCGGCGGCGACCTCGGTGGCCTCCTCGACCTCGTCCTCGTCGCTCAGGTCGATGACCTCACCGTTGGTGTCGGTGACCGTCGCGGCCTCGACGACCACGGCGAGTGCCTTGCCGCGGGCGACCTCGCCGACGAGCATCGGCACCTGGCCGCCCTCGACGACCGCCTGGGCGAACTGGTCGGGGGACATGCCGGAGGAGGCGGCGCGGCGCATGAGGTGCTCGGTGAGCTCCTCCTGGCTGACGTTGAGCTTCTCCTTGGAGACCAGCTCGTCGAGGACGAACTGGGTCTTGATGCCCTTGACCGCCTGCTCCTTGGTCTCGGCGTCGAACTCTTCCTCGGTCTTGCCCTGGATCTCCAGGTACTTGGCGAGGTCGAGGCCCATCTGGCCGAGCTGGTGGTGCTCCAGGTTGTGCTTGCGGGTGTTGATCTCGTCCTCGAGGAGCTTCTCGGGGATCGGGACCTCGACCAGCTCGAGGAGCTTGTCCAGGACGCGCTCCTGGGCCTGGGTGGCCTGGTCGTACTCCTTCATGTTCTCGAGGCGCTTGCGGCTGTCGGCCTTCAGCTCCTCGAGGGTGTCGAACTCGCTCGCCATCTGCGCGAACTCGTCGTCGAGCTCCGGGAGCTCACGGGCGGCGACCTGGGTGACCTTGACGGTGACCTCGGCGTCCTGGCCCTCGGCGGAGCCGCCCTTCAGCTGGGAGGTGAAGGTGGCCTCGCCGCCGGCCTCCAGACCGGTGACGGCCTCGTCGATGCCCTCGAGGAGCTCGCCGGAGCCGATCGTGTACTGCACGCCGTCGGCGACGCCGTCCGCGAGGACCTCGCCGTCGACCTTGGCCTCGAGGTCGATCGTCACGACGTCGCCCTCGGCGGCGGCGCGCTCGACCGGGGAGGTGGAGGCGAAGCGGGAGCGCAGCTGCTCCACGGACTTCTCCACGTCCTCGTCGGTGACCTCGATCGCGTCGACCTCGACCGAGATGCCGGAGTAGTCCGGGATCTCGATGGTCGGGCGGACGTCCACCTCGGCGGTGAAGGCCAGCGTCTCGCCGTCCTTCAGCTCCGTGATGTCGACGTCGGGCTGGCCGAGGACGTTGACATCGGCCTCGTTGACGGCCTGCGTGTAGAACTTCGGGAGGGCGTCGTTGACGGCCTCCTCCAGCACCGCACCGCGGCCGAACCGCTGGTCGATGACCCGGGCCGGGATCTTGCCCTTGCGGAAGCCCTTGACCGTGACCTGCTGGTTGATCTTCTTGTACGCCGCGTCGAGGCTGTCCTTGAGCTCCTCGAAGGGCACCTCGACAGTGAGCCGAACCCGGGTCGGGTTCAGGGTCTCCACGGCGCTCTTCACGGTTCGGTCTCCTTGGTGGCTGAATTCTGGGGTTCTGCTGTGGTCACCGGGGTGTGATGTCCGGCGGCGGCTCAGCGGATCGGGCCCGGCTCTTCAGACACTCGTCAGACACACGGGCACACAGCTTGCATAGTAACCGCAAGCGGGATGAGCCCCACAACGTGATCTTGACTGACGATCAGGACTGATGGTCGGGGTGGCGGGATTTGAACCCACGGCCTTCCGCTCCCAAAGCGGACGCGCTACCAAGCTGCGCCACACCCCGTCGGTGCGACACGTAGGGTACATCCCCGCAGCCTGTGCTCCGACCTCTTTGTTTCGTACGAACCCGCTGTGTACGGAATGGGATGTGCGGCGACCGGCACGGACCCGCTACGATGCTCCTCGTGTCGCGGCCTCCATGACCTGCGGCGCGATTCTCGCGGGCGTAGCTCAATGGTAGAGCCCTAGTCTTCCAAACTAGCTACGCGGGTTCGATTCCCGTCGCCCGCTCTCAACGGCTCAGGGCCAGGTCAGAGGTCGATTCCTCCGCCTGGCCCTGATGTGTTTCCAATCTTCCTCGCGACCCTACGTGCCCGCTGCGTGCCCGTTCGGATCCTGATCTTGCTTCCGAGCCTGCTCGACCACCGCACTCACGGCCTGGCCGATCAGACGCTCTCGCTCAGCCGTGGCGTGCTGATAGATCAGCGCGGCGCGCGCGGTGCTGTGGCCCATTCTGGTCATCAGCTCACGCGTGCTGGCGCCGGTCGCCGCAGCGAGGGTGTTCCCCGTGTGGCGGAGATCATGAAAGTGCAGGCCCTTGATCCCGACCTGATCGCACGCCTTGCGCCACAGCTTGCCGAAGTGGTTCCGGCGGGGCGTCGCCTTCTTGGCTCCGATGAACACACGGCCGTCAGGGCCAACCTCGGCATAGATCGCGAGGTGCGTGACCAGGTCCGTCACGATCACAGCCGGGATGGCCACAGTGCGCTTACCCGCAGCACTCTTGGGCTCCTTCAACATCTGCTTACCGCTGTGGAGTTCGGCCACGTTCCGGCGGACGCGCACGGTTCCGGCGGCGAGGTCGAGATCCCGGCGGCGCAGCCCGACCAGCTCGCCCCAGCGGAGCCCCGTGAAGGCCGCCAGGAGGACGAGCGCCCGATAGCGCGGCTGTATGGCCCCTGCGAGGGCGTAGACCTCCTGGACGGTCGCCGTGGGTCGCTCAGGGGTGGGAGCGACGCTCGCGCCCTTGACCCGGCAGGGGTTCCGCCGGATCAGCCGGTCCTCCACGGCGGTGCTGAGCACAGCCCGCAGGAGGGCGTACGACTTGGCCACCGAGGAAGCGCCGGCCCCTGCGTTGAGGCGCCCAACCCTCCAGCCCCGGACCATGGCCGGGGTGATGTCGACCAGGACGACGCTGCCGAAGGTCGGTGCGAGGTGGTTCCGCAGGAGCGACCGGTACAGGTCGGCCGTGGAAGCGCTGATGCCCCGCTCGGTGATCCAGGTTGCGGCGTACGGACCGAAGGGCACGTTGGCCGCGTCAGGGTCGGTCCAGTCCCCCGCGCGCAGCTCGGCTTGCTTCTCGGCCAGCCAGTCATCCGCTTCCCGCTTGGTGCGGAATGTGTGCGGGGCGGGGCGGTCCATGCCGTCGGGGGCGAGGTAGCGAGCCTGATACCGGCCGGAGGGCAGCTTGCGCACGCGGCCGAACGACCGCTTCCTGACCGCCATCAGGCCACGCTCCTCAGCCGTCGGGTGGTCGGTGCAACGGTGTTGGCCTCGATGAATGCCACAACGGCCCGCTCGGGGATGCGGACGTGACGACCGACCTTCACGAAGGTGATCCGGCGTTCCTCGATGAGTCGCCGGGGGAACCGGACAGTGGTACCGAGGAGTTCGGCGACCTGGTCCACGGTGAGCAGTCGATCCATGGTCACCACTCCCCCGTGGTGTCGGAGGCGTCCAGCTCGGCGCGGAGCTCCCGGCCCAGTTCGCGGTTCTGTCGGATGTCTTGGGCGATGCTGGCGGCGAGCAGGGATTCGCCGGGTGTGTGGCCGTGCCCGGCGTAGGTCCAGTGGGCGAGCACGAGCGTGGAGCCCTCCTCGGTGTCGTCGATGTCGGGGAGCCCGCGGGCCTGGCGTTCCTGGCGAGCGCGGTAGTCGGCGCGGACCTGGCGCAGCGCGCCGAGGGTGGTGGAGTAGCGGCGGGACTTGGTGGAGAAGTGGCCGCGGAAGCCGAGCATGTGCGACCAGCGCGCCAGCAACCGCTCCGGATAGTCGGAGTCCAGCTCCCAGCAGGCTTCGATCAGGCGCCGAGTGTGGGCCGGGAGGTTCAGCCGGTCCAGCTCCCGCAGTTCGCCAATCCGGCGGTCCACAGTGCCGGTGGTCTCGGCCGCCTTGGTGGCGTACTTCGCCACGTAGGCGGCGACGGCCCGTTCGGTCAGCTCCTCACGGCCGAGAGCGCCGATGGGTTGAACATCGACTTGGGTTCCCCACCTGAGGGTGCGGGCGGGCTGGGCGCCGGCCGCTGCAACCTGGACAGCGACCCGAGCCGCAGCGGCCCGGATGCTGTCGTCCAGGAGCGGGACGGTGGCCCAGGCTGGGGGCTCGGTTTCCGGGCCGTCCGGACCGTCGAGCCGCACCACGGCGTGGAAGTGCACGGCGCCGCGCTTTTGGAACTCGGCGACCTTGCCGAAGGAGACCCGGCAGGCATCCGTCAGCGCGCGCTGGGACAGACCGGCGCGGGCCGCGATCTCACGCCGTAGGTAGATCGTGAAGCGCTGCCACAACTGCCCCGCGTGGTTGTTCCACAGCACCGCCCCGGCGTAGTCGTAGCGCTCGGGATCGAGCGCCGTACCGAGGGAGGGATCGTCCTCGGCGTGCTGGGCACCGCAGCGGCAGCGGCCGGAGGCCGGGCGGTTGTGCACCGGGCCGAACGACGGGGCGGTGAGGGTGGCGAAGACCCGGGGGTGGTCGCGGACGGCGGTGGGAACGTCCTTGCGCTCGTCGCCGGTGATCCCAGCCCGGATCAGGTGGTAGGTGTCCCCCGCGTACGTCCAGGCGCAGGATGGGCAGCGGGAGGCCCGGCGGTTGCCGCAGGCGACCCGCAACCGGCCACCCGGCTCCGCCTCGGTCGAGTACGCGTACAGGGTCTCGGCTGTGGTGCGGTCCTTGGTGATGGTCCAGCCCTGGAGGTGGATCGGGTCGGAGCAGCCGCCGGTGCGGCGGATCTGCTCGCGCCAGCGGTCGAGGCCGGGCGTGTTGGCGACCCGGAGCAGGTCGACCAGGGTCAGCGGGTCGGTGCCCATGGCCGCCGCCACATCAGCGACAGCGGCCGGGGACACGGGCAGGTGGGTCACGCGGCCACCGCCGCAAGGACGAGGTTGGCCAGCGGCTTGCCCGTCTCCCAATCGAACGGAACCGCTACCGGGCAGCGTTCACGGTCACGAGCGTTGTGCACGAGAATCCCGGCGCCGTCCGCCTTCACCCAGTCCGCGCCACCGGCGATCCCGCAGGCGTGGCAAGGCGAGGGGACGACCTCAGCGTCGTCGGTGCGAGACAGCGGCGCGGATAACGGCGCGGGATGCGATACGTAGAGCGTGGCGGGCATGATGGGGCTCCCTTTCATGGGGACGGGAGCGGCGCATCTGCTTGGCGGTAGGGGCGCCGCTCTCTTCATGCCGACCGGCAAGCCGGACCGACATCTCTAGAGAACATCACGTCTCTAGAGACGTCAAGGTTCATCGGGCCCTCCGATGCGGAATGCCTGACTCAGCACAGGGCAGGAGCCTCCGCCAGTCGACTTACGAAGCCCCCAATGTTCTGCGCGAGCCCTTCACCGCCCTAAGGTGTCTAGAGAGGAGAGGACCACTGAGCTATGGCCACTGAAGGCAACGGCCGCCAGCCGAAGTACCAGCGGATCGCGAACGAACTGAAGGAAGCGATTCGTTCGGGCACGTATGCGCCGGGAGACCGTCTGCCGGGAGAGAACGACCTCATGGCGCAGCACGAGGTCGCACGGATGACCGCCCGCCAGGCGCTCGGCGTGCTGCAGAGCGAAGGACTCGCGGAGGCCCGCAAGGGTGCCGGTGTGTTCGTCCGCGCC
This sequence comes from Streptomyces sp. NPDC059909, assembly GCF_042730885.1. Lineage (NCBI taxonomy): Bacteria > Bacillati > Actinomycetota > Actinomycetes > Kitasatosporales > Streptomycetaceae > Streptomyces > Streptomyces sp. NPDC059909. Next base: position 16,586 of record NZ_JBHWKX010000014.1, on the reverse strand, counting down.
TTTCAGCCTCTGAGGCGACGAGGTATTCAGCGACTGTCGCGGGAGCAGTGGGGATCGGGCCGGTCGGTGTGGTCAGCCGATCTTGGGGACCGGAACCTGGTCGTAGACCAAGTGCAAGTCACCGAGGAGGAGGCTCCGGACCACGTCGCCCCAGTGCTGGAGTTGGGCGAGGCCGAGCGTGTGTGCGTGAGGAGGCGGCGGTTCGTGCTCGACGGCAAGCCCGTACTGATCGCCACGTCGTACCTTCCGGCTTCCCTTGTCGCCGACTCGGCCATCACCCAGGTCGACACCGGACCGGGCGGAACGTACGCACGACTCGCTGAACTCGGCCACAAGCCCGTGCACTTCCGCGAGGAGATCCGCTCACGGATGCCCGATCAGGAGGAAGCCACGCAGCTCAGCCTGTCGATGGGCACGCCCGTGATCCTCATTTGCCGCACAGCCTTCGCCGAAGAAGGGCGAGCAGTCGAGGTCAACGAGATGGTCCTCGACTCGGCTTCCTACGTCCTGGAGTACGACTTCGACGCCTGACGGCACCCGGGCCTGTTACAGGTTTCTCTACCTCGATCAAGCACCCGTCGTCGCTTCGCTCCTCCGGGCGGGCGCGGGCGGCCGGCGGCGCCCGCGCTCATGTCTCCGCCCCGTTTGGCACCGCCGGCCGCCCGCTCCCGCCCAAGAGGACAGGCACACGGGGCATGAGGTCAGGACACGTCGTGGCTGGGGCGGTCGGCTCCGCGACTTTAGCCAGCCACTTTGGCGCGAGCCTCGCAGATCATGGCCCCACATCGGGCACTAACGGGCAGGTCCACAAGCCTGCCCGATCCGCGGGCCAGCGTAAGGGGCCATGATCACTCGCGCCAAAGCAGCTCCCGGCCAAAGTCGCTACGCCGACCTAGCTGCTGACTGCGACTTGTATAGATCGCCTTCAGAAGACGGTCGGCTCGGCAGTCATTGCGAAAAGAGGAGGTCAGAGAGACTTCATCACCTATGCCCTTGAAGCGTCGACAGAGCGATGAAATGACTGGACTGAGACTATTGGAGCTGTGAGGGTGCTCACTCGACGATCGCGAAGGAGCGACAGGTGGACTCCTCGGACGAACTCCTTCGACGGGCAGAACCGTCAGCTCTGCTGTACCCGGACGGCATCGTCCGCTCCCTGAACGCCGCGATGGCCGCGGTGCTCGGCAGGCCGGAGGAGCAGTGTGTAGGCCGATACGTATGGGACCTGGTGCCCGAAAGTCAGCGAAGCGCGGTCGAGTGCATCGTGGCCCATGCGAGTAAGCAGAGGCTGGCGATGCGGGTGCTGGAGCTTCCCGGGCCGGGCGGGGCAGCTCTGGTCGCCCTCATCGAGGGGCGGCCCATAACGCCCGCCAGGGGTGGCGAGGAACTGGTGTGGGTGCACGCGTTGAACGTGCGGAACGATCTCGACAGCCTGCTGATCCCGTTCCGACTGTCGGCGAAGTCCGCTGGCCTCGGCTTGTTCATGTACCACCCTCAGGTGCAGCAGCTCGAGTGGCTGGGAGGCGCAGCCACCGTGGGCGCACTGTTCCCGGAGGCCACGGTGTCTTTGCCCTGGGTGCTCCGGCACGTCCACCCCGACGACTGGGATTCCCTGCGACGGCTTCTGGCCCCGGACGCCCCCCAGCTCCCGTGGACCAGCCTGCGGTTCCATAGCGACCACGGCGACTGGTACCAGCTGGCCTGCCAGACCCGTCCGATCCAGCTGGGGTATGACGGCCCCGAGCAGGTCTTCGGGATGATTCGCGACGACACCCAGCACGAGGCCCACCGCAAGGAGACGCTGGCCGCGCTGGGGGCCGAGCGGCGCCGCGCCAGCGAGATCGAATTCTCCTCCGCCCTCATCCGCGCAGCCACCGAGCACGAATTGCAGCAGGTCGTTCTGACCCGGCTCGCCGCGACCTTCGGCGGTACCGGCGCGGCGCTCGCGCTCGTCGACAACGGGCACCTCTTCGTCTCCACGGATGCCAGCCTCTCGATGCGAGTCGCCACCCGGCGTCGCCTGTCGCTGGACGACCCGCTCCCGATAGCCCAGGCGGCGCGCACCGGCAAGTCGCTGTTCTTCGCCAATAAGGGGGAATTTCTCCGCCGCTGGCCCGACGCGGACCCGATCCTGCAGTGGCCAAACCCCGAGATCGCCGCGTCGGTCACTCCCCTCGGCCCCGCCGGCGACCAGCCGCTCGGGGCTTGGGTGGTGACCTACGACAGCGGGCACCGCCCGTCCCCGGACGAGAACGCCTTCATGATCACGCTGGCCGAGCTCGCAGGCCAGGCACTGGTGCGCATCAGATCGCAGCAGGCCCGCGTCGAGCTGGCCACGGCAGTCCAACAGCACATGCTCCCGACGCTGCCCGAGCGTCTACCGGGCCTGGAGGTCGCCGCCCGCTACCGGCCCTGCCGCACCGGGCTCGACATCGGCGGAGACTGGTACGACGCCTTCCTCATGCCAGACGGTGCCGTGGCCGTGGAAATCGGCGACGCCCAAGGGCACGACGTGGATGCGGCCGCCTTCATGGGACAGGTGCGCGGCTCGATGCGCGCATTCGCCTCCCACGAGCCGGACCCCGCAACCGTGCTGACGCACGTCAATCAGCTGCTCGTCGCGATGGACGCACCACGGTTCGCCAGCTGCACCATGCTGCGCATCGATCCACGCAGCGGACGGGTCACCGGCGCCAGCGCCGGCCACGTGCCCCTGCTGTGCGCACACGACGACGGCAGCCATGACGTCCGCCGGCTACCGGGCGGTCCGGTCCTGGGAATCCTGCCGGACGCCGACTACCCCGAGGAGACCTTCACCCTGGACAAGGACACCGCGCTTGTCATGGTCACCGACGGCGTGGTCGAAGCATCGGACCTCACACTCGACGCCGGACTGGAGCAGACCGGAACACTGGCCGCCCAAGCCCTCCGCGACGGACTGAGCGCACAGGAGACCGCCGACCGAATCCTCGACGCCGCAACCGCGATGAAGCACTCCGACGACCTCGCCGTGCTGGTCGTCCGACGCACACGATGAACTCCCGTGATCATCACGCTCCTCTGTCGTCCCCTTTGCGCGCCCGATCGGGCGGACACAGACGGGAGTAACGGGGAACACCTGCGACGGCCTCAGGCTCGTGCCCGCGGCGTGCCCGATTCAGCGGGATCTCTCGGGGATTCACGGGGAACAGCGGCGACAGTCGCGCTCCGGACCAGGTCAGGGACTTGGCAGGTCAGCCGCGATCCGCATACGGCGTCTTCCAAACTAGCTACGCGGGTTCGATTCCCGTCGCCCGCTCCGTACGGCTCCGGGCAGGGGGGGGAGAGGGGGGGCACTACACACCCCCGAGAGATTTCCTCTCGTG
>NZ_JBHWKX010000014.1:0-13211 GCF_042730885.1 Streptomyces sp. NPDC059909 | reverse complement strand
GGGTCGGAGGGTTCACCCTCCGACCCGGCCCGGAGCCGTTCCTCGTGGTTCGCCGTTCTCGGCCTCGGCGCACGCCGGCGTCAGAATTGGATCGCGTTGATCGAGTCCGCCAGCGAGTTCAGGAAGTTGTTGATCGACGGCGCCATGCCGGTCGACGCGAGGAAGAAGCCGAAGAGCGCCGCGACTATCGCGGGTCCGGCTTTGATCGAGCCGCCGCGGATCATCACCACGAGGATGATCGCCAACAGCAGCACCACAGACAGCGAAATGGCCACAACTGATCACACCCTCGGTCGGTCCCACCTTGCCCGCCCGGGAGTATGCGGCCCAGCACACCCCCGTCACCTCCATCGTGCCACCAACCCCCGGGTGACGGCTGCCCGCTGACACATCGTCGGCGAATGGTTCACGTCACGTCCGGGTCGGCCGCCCCGCCGGGCAAAGCCCGGCCGTCGCTCGACGTCTACCCGCCGGTGCGAAATTCACACAGCCCGGCCACAGGAAATTCAAGCAATATCGGTGAGGAAATTCACCCAGCCATTCGGCGTGTCGATTTGCACCGTTTAAGCGGGATTAATTGGGGCATATCGGGCGTTTGGTGGTAGTTTCAGTGGCGAATGGACGGACTTCCGAGCGGGTTTTACGTAATCGATTCGGCGGGGCTAGGGTGCCTCGAATGTTCCACGCTCCGAATGGATTGCAGAGGGACCGACTCCCCGAGGCCTCCCGGGAGCCGGAGCCCGTCCCCACGACGGCGGCGACGGCGGAACCGGCGTCAACCGCACCGGCGGCACCGGAACCGGCGGCACGTCCGGCGGAACCCTCCGCGGCGCCGCGGTCCGGGAGACGGGACCCCTACTTCGACAACGCCAAGTACCTGGCCATCGTGCTGGTGGCGGTGGCGCACGCGTGGGAGCCGGTGATGGACGGCAGCCGCGCCACACGCGCGCTGTACATGCTCGTCTACACCTTCCACATGCCGGCGTTCATCGTCATCTCCGGCTACTTCTCGCGGAGCTTCGAGGCCCGGCCCGGTCAGCTGAAGCGGCTGGTCAGCGGGGTGATCGTGCCGTACGTCGTCTTCGAGGTGGCGTACACGCTCCACAAACGGTGGGCCGACGGCGACCCCGGGCACCCGTTCAGCCTGACCGACCCCTTCTATCTCACCTGGTTCCTGCTGGCGCTGTTCGTCTGGCGGCTGTCCACACCGCTGTGGCGGGCGATCCGGTGGCCGCTGCCGGTCGCGCTGGTCATCGCCGCGCTCGGGTCGCTCACCCCGAACATCGGCGGCGACCTCGATCTCCAGCGCATCCTGCAGTTCCTGCCGTTCTTCGTGCTGGGGCTCTCGCTGAAGCCCGTCCACTTCCAGCTGGTGCGGCGGCGTGAGGTGCGGCTGCTGGCGCTGCCCGTGGTCGCGGGCGCGGCGGTGTTCACGTACTGGATCGCCCCGCACCTGAGGATGGGCTGGTTCTACCGCTCGGCCGGGGCCGAGGACCTGGAGGCGCCCTGGTGGGCGGGGCCGGTCATGACGTTCGGCCTGTTCGCCTGCGCGCTGCTGCTCACGGCGGCCTTCCTGGCGTGGGTGCCGCGGCGGCGGACCTGGTTCACCGTGCTGGGTGCGGGCACCATCTGCGGCTATCTGCTGCACGGGTTCCTGGTGAAGACCTTCGACTACATGGACCTGGCGGCGCGGCACCCGTGGCTGGCCACGCCCGGCGGAGAGGTCGTGGTGACGCTCACCGCGGTCGTGGCGGTGACCCTGCTCTGCACGCCTCCGGTGCGGCGGGCGCTGCGGTTCGCGACGGAGCCGGAGCTGTCGTGGGCGTTCCGGCAGGACGTCAGCCGGCTGTCAGGCCCAGCAGCCGGCGCACCGTCGCGTACTTCTCGGTGAGACGGGTCCGGGTCGGCTCGTCCAGGACGGCGAGCCGGGCCGGGTCCGCGTTGTGGGCGAGGTCGGACTCCTTGACCAGGAGGGCGCCGGGCGTGGCGAGGATGCGGCGGGTGTAGCCGGGGAGGTCCTCGCCCTCGCGCTTGGTCAGCGCGAGGACCATCTCCTTGACGGACTGCGGGAGTTCGGCCGCGTCCAGCCAGTCGCGGGAGAGGGCGTCGTCCTCGACGGCGTCGTGCAGCCATGCGGCCGCGATCTGCTCGTCGCTGCCGCCACGGGCGCGGACGCCGTCGGCGACGGCCTGCAGATGCTCGGTGTACGGCCTTCCCGCCTTGTCCGTCTGCGCCGCGTGGGCCTCGCGGGCGATGGCCTCGACCTCGGCCAGGGTGAGATAGGGCATGGGGGGACTGTACGGGGCGGGGCGGGGCGGGTGCGGCGGCACTGCGTGGAGCTTTTCCCCTGCCGGCGCGTTCTACGACTCGCGGCGGAGCAGCAGGAGGGCGCGGTCGTCGTTGACGTCCTTGGCGACCGCCTCGATGAGGTGCCAGGCCGCGCCCTCGAAGCCCGTCGCGACATAGCGGTCCGCCTCGCCGGTGAGGCGGTCCATGCCCTCGGCGATCTCGCGGTCGGACGCCTCCACCAGGCCGTCCGTGAAGAGCATCAGCACATCGCCGGGCCGCAGGGTTCCCTTGACCGGGTCGAACTGGGCGCCGTCGTACACGCCGAGCAGCGGGCCCTCCGCGGACTTCTCCTCCCAGCGGCCCGAGCCGGCGTGGAGCTGGAGGGCGGGGAGGTGGCCGGCGGAGAGGAGTTCGTAGTCGCCGGATTCCAGATCGAGGACGAGATGGACGGAGGTCGCGAAGCCCTCGTCCCAGTCCTGGCGCAGCAGATAGCCGTTGGCGGCGGGCAGGAAGGCGTGCGGCGGGAGCGAGCCGAGGAGTCCGCCGAAGGCGCCGGACAGCAGAAGGGCACGCGATCCGGCGTCCATGCCCTTGCCGGAGACGTCCGTGAGGACGGCTTCGAGCGTGCGGCCGCCGTTCGTCCGCGCCGCGACCACGAAGTCGCCGGAGAAGGACTGCCCGCCGGCCGGGCGCAGCGCCATCTCGCGGTGCCAGCCCTTGGGCAGCCGGGGCAGCGCGCTCTGCACCCGGATGCGTTCGCGCAGGTCGAAGAGCATCGTGCCGCCGCGCCGCCAGGGAACGCCGACCCGGGCCCTGAACTGCGCGATGAGCAGTCCGAAGAAACCGCAGGCGGCCACGACGAGGACCGTTCCCGGGGTGACCCGCGCCGGGCCCTCCATGTACGGGCCGAGCACCAGCGACTCGACGATGAGCGCGCCCGCCGCGGCCGCGTACAGCCCGAGCAGGCTGGCGGGCCGCAGCAGCAGACCGCCCGCGACGATCGGGAGGACGAGTGCCGCGGGCGAGAACCAGACGGGCAGCGCGATCGTCCCGCAGGTGATCGCCGGTACGGTCAGCAGCAGTCCGGCCAGCGCGATCCAGTCGGAGCCGTCGCCGCGGAAGTAGTCGACCCCGGATTTGCGCAGCCCGGTGCGGGCCCGGTGTGCGGACTTCCGCAGCCGGGCCGTGAGCGAGTCTGCTGCGCCACGTGCCATCGTCGTGGACCCTATCCACCCGCTCCGCCGGCGTGCAGGGGGACCCCTGAGACATTGCGTTCGAAATCGGGTCGCGGCAGGTCGCACGCCCTGGTAGGGATGGCCCATGACGACTGAACTGCGGGTGCTCCAGCCGGCCGACTGGGCCGAGTGGTACGGGAAGTTGGAGCGCGCCTTCGGCGGAGTGGCCGAGTCGGCGGAGGAGCGTGAGCTGTACCGCTCGCTGACCGAGGCCGACCGTTCGATCGCCGCCTGGGACGGCGACGAGTGCATCGGTACGGCCGGGGCGTTCAGTTACCGGGTGTCGGTACCGGGCGGCGCGTTCGTGCCCGCGGCCGGGGTGACGATGGTGAGCGTGGCGGCGACGCACCGCCGGCGCGGGGTGCTGACCTCGATGATGCGCCGCCAGCTGGACGACGTACGGGCCTGGGGCGAGCCGCTCGCCGTGCTGACGGCGTCCGAGCCGGCTATCTACGGGCGGTTCGGGTACGGCGTCGGGACGCAGCAGGTGAACGTGGAGATCGACACGTCCCGGGTGCGGATCGCCGCGCCGCCGGGGACGGACGGCGTACGGCTGCGGTTCGCCCCGGTCGCAGAGGCGGCCGAGGCGTGCGAGGCCGTGTATCTGCGCACGATCGGCTCCCGGCCCGGGATGCTCGCCCGGACGCCCGGCTGGGAGCGGCTGCCGCTGCTCGACCCGCCGAGCGAGCGGGACGGCGCGTCGCCGCTGCAGTGCGTGCTCGCCGAGCGGGACGGCGAGGTGGTGGGCTACGTCCGCTTCCACACCAAGCCGAAGTGGCATGCGTCGGGCCCGGACGGCTCGATCATGCTGAGTGACATCGGTGCGCTGGACCCGGCGGCGTACGCGGCGCTGTGGCGCTTCCTCTTCGAGATCGATCTGACGTCGACGGTCCGTGCACGGATGCGCCCTGTGGACGACCCGCTGCTGCAGTTGGTCACGGACATCCGGCGGTGCGGTGTCCTCGTGCGGGACTCGATGTACGTACGGCTGGTGGACGTGGGCGCGGCTCTGGCGGCGCGGACGTACCAGACGCCGGTGGACGTCGTGTTCGAGGTCGAGGACGCGTTCTGCCCGTGGAACGAGGGGCGTTGGCGGCTCACGGGTGACGCGAAGGGCGCGTCCTGCGAGCGCACTGCGGACGCGGTGGATCTGGCGCTGTCCGTAGGGGAGTTGGGCTCGGCGTACCTGGGCGGGGTGACGCTCTCCTCGCTGGCCGGGGCGGGGCGGGTGCGCGAACTGCGCGGCGGCGCGCTGGCGGAGGCGTCGCTCGCCTTCGGCTCGGACGTCGCGCCGTGGCTGCCGCACGGGTTCTGACCGGGGGCGGGGCGCGTCCCCCGGCCCCCGTAGGTCCCCGGCCCCGCGGAGGCGCCGCCTACGCCGACTGGCAGGACGGGCACCAGAAGAGGTTGCGGGCGGCGAGACCGGCGGTGCGGATCTCGCCGCCACAGATGTGGCAGGGCTGGGCGGCCCGGCGGTAGACGTAGACCTCGCCGCCGTGGTCGTCGACGCGCGGCGGGCGGCCCATGGCCTCGGGGGTGTGCTCGAGGCGGACGGTGTCGATGCGGTTGTGCCGTACGCCCTCGCGCATGAGCGCGACCAGGTCCGCCCAGATGGCGTGCCACTCGCGCTCGGTGAGGTCCTTCCCCGCGCGGTACGGGTCGATGCCGTGACGGAAGAGGACTTCCGCGCGGTAGACGTTGCCGACGCCCGCGACGACCTTCTGGTCCATGAGCAGCGCGGCGATGGTCGTACGGGAGCGGGAGACGCGGGCCCAGGCGCGGTCGGGCCCGTCGTCGGGGCGGAGCGGGTCCGGGCCGAGGCGCTCGTGTACCGCGCGCTTCTCGGGATCCGTGATCAGGGCACACGTGGTGGGGCCGCGCAGGTCGACGTAGCTGTCGGGGTTGGCGAGCCTCAGCCGTACGGTCTCGGTGGGCGGGGGCGCCGGGGCGTCCCCGAAGTTCACCTTGCCGAACAGGCCGAGGTGGATGTGGATCCATTCCTCGCCGCCGAAGCCGAGGAAGAGGTGCTTGCCGTGGGCCTCGGTGCGCTCCAGCACCGTGCCGTCGAGCAGCGCCGCGGAGTCGGCGAACTTGCCCTGCGGGCTCGTCACCCGCACGGACCGGCCGCCGAGCCGTTCCCGGTAGTCGGCGGCCAGTCGGTGGATCGTGTGCCCCTCGGGCATCAGGCGGTGGGCTCCTGCGGGTGGTGGGCCGGGACCGGGGGGAGCTCGCCGGTGGTCTCGTACGCCGAGAGCATCTCGATGCGGCGGGTGTGACGCTCCTCACCCGAGTACGGCGTCTTCAGGAAGACCTCGACGAAGGTCGTCGCCTCGTCGGTGGTGTGCATCCGGGCGCCGACGGCCACGACGTTGGCGTTGTTGTGCTCGCGGCCGAGCGCGGCCGTCTGGACGCTCCAGGCGAGCGCGGCGCGCACGCCCTTGACCTTGTTCGCGGCGATCTGCTCGCCGTTGCCGGAGCCACCGATGACGATGCCCAGGCTGTCCGGGTCCGCGGCCGTCCGCTCGGCGGCACGCAGGCAGAACGGCGGGTAGTCGTCCTGGGCGTCGTAGATGTGGGGGCCGCAGTCGACGGGCTCGTGGCCGTGGGCCGTGAGCCACTCGACGAGGTGGTTCTTGAGTTCGAAGCCGGCATGGTCGGAGCCGAGGTACACGCGCATGGTCCGAGTGTGGCACGCGGCGGGCTGGGCAGCGATCACCGGGGTGGCGCCCCGCGGCCCCGTCACCGGGTGTGACGGAGGTCTGGGGCCAGTCGGGACGAAGTGCCCATTATCACGAATCGGAATCAGCTCTTCCGTACCGGCGAGTCACCGGTTTGAATGCACGGGCTCGTAACCCGAGCGAACCGCACACGTAAGGAATCGTCCATGACCTCGCAGTCGACCCTTACGAAGGCAGGCGAAAGCACCGGAGAACCCGGTATTCCCCAGCCTTCGGACGGTCTCAAGGCCGGACTGAAGAACCGCCATCTTTCCATGATCGCCATCGGCGGCGTCATCGGCGCCGGCCTGTTCGTCGGGTCCTCCGGCGGCATCGCCGCGGCCGGTCCCGCCATCCTCGTGTCGTACCTGCTCGTCGGCGCGATGGTTGTCTTCGTCATGCGGATGCTGGGTGAGATGGCGGCCGCCAGCCCGAACTCCGGCTCGTTCTCCGCGTACGCCGACCGCGCGCTCGGCCGCTGGGCGGGCTTCTCCATCGGCTGGCTGTACTGGTTCTTCTGGGTCGTGGTGCTGGCGGTCGAGGCGACCGCGGGTGCCGTGATCCTGGAAGGCTGGGTCCCGGCCGTGCCGCAGTGGGCGTGGGCGCTGATCGTGATGGTCGTGCTGACGGCGACCAACCTCGCCTCGGTGTCGTCGTACGGCGAGTTCGAGTTCTGGTTCGCGGGCATCAAGGTCGTCGCCATCGGCGGCTTCGTGATCATCGGTCTGCTGGCCGTGTTCGGCGTGCTGCCGGGCTCCGACAACCCGGGGGCGGGCTTCGCGCACCTGACCGACGCCGGCGGCTTCCTGCCCAACGGCGCGGGCGCCATCCTCACCGGTGTGCTGATGGTCGTCTTCTCCTTCATGGGCAGCGAGATCGTCACGCTGGCCGCCGGTGAGTCCGAGGACCCGCGCCGCGCGGTCACCAAGGCCACCAACAGCGTGATCTGGCGGATCGGCGTCTTCTACCTGGGCTCGATCTTCGTGGTCCTGACGCTGCTGCCGTGGAACGACAAGTCGATCGTCGAGAAGGGCTCGTACGTCGCGGCCCTGGACTCCATCGGCATCCCGGCCGCCGGCCAGATCATGAACGTCATCGTCCTGACGGCCGTGCTCTCCTGCCTGAACTCCGGCCTCTACACCGCCTCGCGCATGGCGTTCTCGCTGGGCGAGCGCGGTGACGCCCCCAAGGCCTTCGCCAAGGTCAACGCCAAGGGCGTGCCGACGTGGGCGATCCTCGGCTCCGTGGTCTTCGGCTTCATCGCCGTCTACTTCAACTACGCGTTCAAGGACACGGTCTTCCTGTTCCTGCTGAACTCGTCCGGTGCCGTCGCGCTCTTCGTCTGGCTGGCGATCTGCTTCACCCAGCTGCGGATGCGCGGGATCCTGATGCGCGAGGTCCCGGAGAAGGTCACGGTGAAGATGTGGCTCTTCCCGTACCTGACCTGGGCGACCGCCGGAATGATCGTCTTCGTGCTCGGCTACATGCTCTTCGACGACGCGAACCGCGAGGTCGTGCTGCTGTCGCTGCTGGTCGCGGCCATCGTGCTGGTCATCGGCTTCGTGCTCCAGCTCAAGGACAAGGACAAGGCCGAGATCAAGGCCTAGTCCCCCGCCGCATACGCCGAAGCCCCGGTCCGCCGTCGAGCGGGCCGGGGCTTCGGCGTATGCGCAAGCAGGAATCAGCCGCGGTGGCCGAGCAGCTTCCAGGCGCCGGGCAGCAGGCCCATCGCCAGCGCGGCCTTGAGCGCGTCACCGATGAGGAACGGGACGAGGCCCACGGCCACGGCGTCGGAGAGCGTCATCCCGGTGGCGAGGGACAGGTACGGCACGCCGACCGCGTAGATGATCGCGGAGCCCAGCACCATGCTGCCGGCGGTGCGCAGGACGGAGCGGTCCCCACCGCGACGGGCGAGGGCACCGACCACCGTGGCGGCGATCAGCATGCCGAGGATGTAGCCGAAGGACGGCATCGCGTACCCGGACGAGGCCTCGGCGAACCACGGCATGCCGGCCATGCCGGCCAGCGCGTACAGGGCGAGCGAGAGGAAGCCGCGGCGGGCGCCGAGCGCCGTGCCGACGAGGAGGGCGGCGAAGGTCTGGCCCGTGACCGGCACCGGGGAGCCGGGGATCTGGACGGAGATCTGGGCCGCGATGCCGGTGAGCGCGGCGCCGCCGACGACGAGGGCTGCGTCCACTGCGGACTTCGTACGGGAGGCGGGCAGCAGGTCGGCGAGGACCGCTCCGGATCGGACGGGGGCGGCGGAAGTGCTCATCGGGTCTCCTGAAGTCGATATGGACATGGCGACGTTAGCCCAGGAGTGAACGAGCGATCACCATCAGTCGATGACAAAGGGCCGGTCGGCGGCTTGGTGGAGTTCGAACAAACGTCTGCGACAAGTACCCGGGGCGCGTGATGCTCGTCACTGAGGTGGCGGGGCGAGGGAGCCCGCTTTGGCGATCGGTGAGGGACTCGGGGAGACTGTAGGTTCTTGCCAAATCCCCGAGAGTGACGAGCCCCATGCACGACGCACCGCCCAGCCCGTTGGCCACCGAGGCCGAGCCTCTCTCGCACGGGCTGAAGCAGCGTCACCTGACGATGCTCGGCCTCGGCGGGGTGATCGGCGCCGGCCTCTTCGTCGGCTCGGGCGCCGGTATCGCGGTGGCGGGGCCCGGGATCGTCGTGTCGTATCTGCTCGCGGGCACGCTGGCGATGCTCGTGATGCGGATACTCGGCGAGATGTCCGCGGCGATGCCCGCGTCGGGGGCCTTCTCGGTGCACGCGGAGCGGGCGCTCGGCCGCTGGGCCGGGTTCAGCGTGGGGTGGCTGTACTGGTTCCTGCTGGTGGTCGTGCTCGCCGTGGAGGCGACGGGCGCCGCGACCATCGCGAACGGCTGGGTGCCGGGCGTGCCGCAGTGGACCTGGGTGCTGATCTTCATGGTGGCCTTCACCGCCGCCAATCTCGCGGCCGTGAAGAACTTCGGCGAGTTCGAGTTCTGGTTCGCCGCGCTGAAGGTCGGCGCGATCGTCCTGTTCCTGCTGCTGGGCACCCTGGCGATCTTCGGCGTACTGCCGGACACGGACCCGGTGGGTCTCACGAATCTGACCGGACAGGGCGGATTCCTGCCCAACGGCTGGGAGGGTGTCGTCTCCGGTGTCCTCGCCGTCGTCTTCGCCTTCGGCGGCCTGGAGGTCGTCACGATCGCGGCCGCCGAGTCCGAGGACCCGGCCCGCGCGGTCGGGCGGGCCGTGCGCAGCGCGGTGTGGCGCATCCTCTTCTTCTACGTCGGCTCGATGCTGGTCATCGTGACCGTGCTGCCGTGGACCGCGATGAAGCCGGGTCAGAGCCCGTACGTCGCCGTTCTCGACGCGATCGGGGTGCCCGGCGCCGGGCAGATCATGAACATCGTGGTGTTCGTGGCGCTGTTGTCCGCCCTCAACGCCAATCTGTACGGCTCGTCGCGGATGGTCTTCTCGCTCGCCGAGCGCGGCGAGGCGCCCGCGGGCCTGCTCGCCGTGTCACGCGGCGGGGTGCCGCGGCGGGCCGTGTTCGCCTCGGTCGCCTTCGGCTTCGTCTCGGTACTGCTCAATCTGAAGTGGCCGGACTCCGTCTTCCTCTACATGCTCAACGCGGTCGGCGCGGTGCTGCTGTTCGTCTGGGCCCTGATCGCGGTGTCACAGCTGCGGCTGCGGCGGCGCATCGAGCGCGAGGCGCCGGAGAAGCTGGTCCTGAGGATGTGGGGCTTCCCGTGGCTGACCTGGGTGGCGCTGGCCGGGATGGCGGCCGTGGTGGTGCTGATGCTGGGCGATCCCGACGCGCGGCCGCAGGTGCTGTGGTCGGCGGCGGCGACGGCCGCGGTGCTGGTCGTGGCCGGCGTACGGGAGTGGCGGGACGCGCGGGCCAATCGTTCCTGAGTCTTCACATTGTGTGAGCATCTTGTCCGTATAGCGGTCATCCAAGCCCTGTGAGCGGGGTGGGGCTCAGACTGTGATCCATTCCCCTATCCGCTCATGAACAGGGCACGCCCATGTCTCGGACCTCGGCGCCCGCGCCCGTCGACGCCACCACGGTCGACTCGGAAGCGCTCGCGCACGGCCTCAAGCAGCGCCATCTGTCGATGATCGCCCTCGGCGGGGTGATCGGAGCCGGCCTCTTCGTCGGCTCCGGAGCCGGTATCGCCGCCGCCGGACCCTCGATCGTCGTCGCCTATGCGATATCCGGTCTGCTCGTCATGCTCGTGATGCGCATGCTCGGCGAGTTGTCGGCCGCGCACCCCGCCTCGGGCTCGTTCTCGGTCCACGCCGAGCGGGCCATCGGGCCCTGGGCCGGATTCACCGCGGGGTGGGCGTTCTGGTTCCTGCTCTGCGTGGCCGTCGGTCTGGAGGGCATCGGCGCCGCGAAGATCGTCACCGGCTGGCTGCCGGGGACGCCCGAGTGGGCGTGGGTCGCCCTCTTCATGCTGGTGTTCTGCGGGACGAACCTCGCGGCGGTGAAGAACTTCGGCGAGTTCGAGTTCTGGTTCGCCGCGCTGAAGGTCGGCGCGATCGTCCTGTTCCTGGGACTGGGCGTCCTCGCGATCGTCGGTGTCCTGCCCGGCACGGACGCGCCCGGCACCGCGAACCTCACCGGCGACGGCGGCTTCATGCCCCACGGCACGGAGGGCCTCGTCGTCGGACTGCTCGCCTCGGTCTTCGCGTACGGCGGGCTCGAGACCGTCACCATCGCCGCGGCCGAGTCCGAGCACCCCATGCAGGGCGTGGCGAAGGCCGTGCGTACGGCGATGTGGCGCATCGGGCTGTTCTACGTCGGCTCGATGGCGGTCATCGTCACGCTGGTCCCCTGGGACGACAAGACGGTCGTCGAGAAGGGCCCGTACGTCGCGACCCTCGACCACCTGGGCATTCCCGCCGCCGGCCAGATCATGAACGTGGTCGTGCTGGTCGCCCTTCTCTCCGCGATGAACGCGAACATCTACGGCGCCTCCCGCATGGCCGGCTCGCTGGTCGCCCGCGGCCAGGGCCCGAAGGTGCTCGGCCGGATCTCGGGCGGGGTGCCGCGCGTGGCGGTGCTGACCTCGTGCGTCTTCGGGTTCGTGTGCGTGATGCTGAGCTACTGGCGGCCCGACGACGTCTTCATCTGGCTGCTCAACATGATCGGCGCGATCATCCTGGTCGTCTGGTTCTTCATCGCCGTCTCGCAGCTGCTGCTGCGCCGCAGGACGGAGCGCGAGGCGCCGGAGAAGCTGGCCGTGAAGATGTGGGCGTACCCGTATCTGACGTGGGTGGCGCTCGCCGGCATGGCCGCGGTGTTCGTGCTGATGGCGCGGGAGGCGGACACCCGTCTGCAGCTGTACTTCACGGGCGGGCTGACGCTGGTGCTGGCGGTGGTCGGGGTGATCCGGCAGCGGGCGGGCGCGAAGCCGGAGGCCGTGCCCTCGAACGACTGACCCCCGGCCGGCGCAGTGCGTCGGGCCACCCTTCTCTCCGGGACCCCCGGGCCATCGCGGCCCGGGGGTCCTTCGTGTCCGGGAGGGGGCGGGCTGCCGGGGTGGTTGTCCGCGATTCCCTCTGTCTGGCGGTGCAGGGTCCGGACCTGTCGCTGTTACCGTCCCCGCCATGAGTGCCATCCGCATCCTCGCCGCGGGCGACGGTTTCGTGCTCAATTCCCTGATCGGCGAGGCCCTGCGTCACGAGATCGAAGGCCCGCTCGAGCTCGCGGAGCTGGAGCTGCCGTGGCCGCGGGTGCCGTTCGGCCGGGTCGCCGAGGTGGACGAGGCGAGCGACGCGGAGGACGCGCTGATCGAGGCGCTCGGCGCGGCCGGTTCCGAGGTGTGCGTGACGCAGATGGCGCCCTTCACGGAGCGCGTGCTGGCCGCGGCGCCCGCGCTGAGGATGATCGCCGTGTGCCGGGGCGGGCCGGTCAATGTGAACGCGCAGGCCGCGCGGGCTCGGGGCGTGCGCGTGTGTTTCGCGCCGGGGCGCACGACGGCGGCGACCGCGGAATTCACGGTCGGGCTGCTGCTGGCCGCGCTGCGCGGGATCCCTCAGGCCCACAACTCCCTTGCCGTGGAGGGGAGATGGAACGGCGGGCAGTACACGTACGACACGGTGGGGCCCGAGCTGGAGGACGCCCCGGTCGGCCTGATCGGGTACGGGGCGGTCGGCAGCCGGGTCGCCCGGGTGCTGACGGCCTTCGGCGCGGAGGTCGAGGTGTACGACCCGTACGTACGCGGCGATGTGCACGGCATGCGGACCGCGTCGCTGGACGCGCTGCTGTCCCGGTCGAGGATCCTCACGCTGCACGCCCGCCTGACGCCCGAGACCCTCGGCATGATCGGCGCCCGCGAGCTGGCGCTGCTGCCGCGCGGCGCGGTCCTCGTGAACGCGGCGCGCGGCGGGCTCGTCGACACGGAGGCCCTGTGCGACGCCCTCGACGGCGGACACCTGGCGGCCGCGGCGCTGGACACCTACGAGCAGGAGCCGCTGTCCGCCGGATCGCGGCTGTTCCGAACGCCCGGGCTGATCCTGACCCCGCATCTGGCCGGGGCGAGCCGTGGGGTCGCGCACAAGGCGGCGCGCATCGCGGCGGCGGAGGCGGGCCGCTGGTTCCGGGGCGAGCCGCTGCTGCACTGCCTGAACTGAGCAGCTGATCATCTTCGCGCCCTCTTGCTACTAGCCTGCACTTGCGAATAAGTTGCAATAAGCAGTCTCGGACATGGCCATTTACACGCTTCGTCAACTTGACCCGGCCGTAAACGACCGGGCTTGGAGGTAGCGCCCAACTGGCTGCTGGGTGGGCTCCTCCGTCCAGACACCCCTATGGGGTGGCAGGGACGCGTGACTCACGCCCCGCAGTCCACGCAGCCTCGCCCTTGCGGGCGATGTTGCGGGAGGCATTCCGGTCTGCGTGGGCAACGACCCCGCAGTTCCGGCAGGTGAAGCGGGCCTGGCTTGCCCGGTTCTTCTTGTC